>NZ_JBOGBT010000106.1:0-83509 GCF_051656365.1 Silvania sp.
CCACCATCGCGGTAATGGTGCCTTTCACCCAAAGGGCGGCGTAAATATGCACCATGATAACCACAATTAACGCCACTGCGGCAAATGAATGCAGCATTAACGCAAATCGGATCACCGGGATTGAGAAAGCAGGCGCAAAATACGGACGCCAGATGATCACCCCACTCACCAGCAGTAGTACCAGGAAAATAATCGCCGCCCAGAATACGCATTTCTGGCCGAAGTTATAGCGTCCGGTATCACCCACTTCCTCGTTGACGACGATCTTACGAATATTCTTCGCCCAAAAGATATCATCCCGATTGATTAGGTTGTGGTGCCAGTAGCGGAAAAACATGATGATGAACGAAGCAAACATCACCACCCCGACAAAGGGGTGCAGAATGCGCGCCAGCTGCGGCGTACCGAGGATCTGCATTAGCCAGTTGAAGGAGGGGAAGAAGAACCCCAGCCCGCTTATCGCCGCCAGCATGAAGCAGAAGGCGGTGACCCAGTGGTTAATACGCTCCGGCGCCGTGTAGCGCACGATGGTGTCACGTTTCTTCATTTGCGCTCCTCCTCACGATCGTCACGAGGCGTATCTTTTTCCTCATGAAGATTGTCTTCTTCATCATCCGCACGGTTAGGGCCGACGCCGACATAGTGGAAGATGCTGGCGGCGAATGTGGCGGCGAAACCGACTGCCGCCAGCGGCTTCCAGATGCCTTTCCAGAACTTAACCGTGGCGCTGATTTCCGGGTTTTCCGGCAAACCGTGATACAGATTCGGCTTGTCGGCGTGGTGCAGCACGTACATCACGTGGGTACCGCCAACACCGGCCGGATCGTACAGGCCAGCATTGTCATAACCCCGGGTTTTTAGCTCGGATACGCGCTCGCCTGCCAGTGTTTTCATGTCCTCTTTGGAGCCAAAATGAATGGCGCCGGTAGGGCAGGTTTTTACACAGGCCGGTTCCTGGCCGACGGTCACACGATCGACGCACAGCGTACATTTGTAAACGCGGTTGTCTTCCGGGTTCAGGCGCGGCACATCGAACGGACAGCCCGCAATGCAGTAGCCGCAGCCAATGCACTGCTCAGACTGGAAGTCGACGATGCCGTTGGCATACTGAATGATTGCCCCTTCCGCCGGGCAGGCCTTAAGGCAGCCCGGATCCGCGCAGTGCATACAGCCGTCTTTGCGGATCAGCCACTCCAGTTTGTCGTTCTGTTCCACTTCCGAGAAGCGCATTACCGTCCAGGATTTGGCGGTCAGATCGGCAGGGTTATCGTATACCCCGACGTTGTGACCCACTTCATCACGCAGATCGTTCCACTCGGAACAGGCCACCTGACAGGCTTTGCAGCCAATGCAGGTGGTGACGTCGATAAGCTTCGCCACCTCCTGCTGGTGGTCCCGCGCCTGCGGCGCGGGCGTCAGACCGTTAGTCGCGGAGCGACGAATAATGTCTTGCGATTGATAAGCCATAAGTCGTCTCCGTTACATCTTTTCCACGTTCACAAGGAACGCTTTGAACTCCGGCGTCTGCGTATTCGCATCACCGACGAACGGCGTCAGGGTGTTGGCGATAAACCCTTTCTTCGCCACCCCTTCGTAACCCCAGTGGATCGGGATGCCGATGGTATCAACTTCCTGTCCGTGTACGTTCAGGGTGCGAATACGCTTGGTCACCACTGCCTTGGCTTTGATATAGCCGCGGTTAGAGGAGACTTTCACCGTATCGCCCTGCGCAATCCCAAGTTTGTTCGCCAGCTTCTCGCCGATCTCCACGAACTGTTCCGGTTGCGCGATAGCGTTAAGCAGCGCGTGCTTGGTCCAGTAGTGGAAGTGCTCGGTCAGACGGTAGGTCGTGCCGACATACGGGAACTTGTCTTTTTTGCCCAGCGCCTCGAAATCACCTTTAAAGATACGGGCAGCCGGGTTGGAGACCACGTTCGGGTGTAGCGGGTTGGTGCCCAGCGGCGTCTCGAACGGCTCGTAGTGTTCCGGGAACGGCCCTTCCGCCATCTTATCGATTGCAAACAAGCGTCCCATCCCTTCCGGCTGCATGATAAATGGCCCGACATCGCTGCCCGGTGCAGAGGCGTTGTAGTCCGGAATATCGACGCCACCCCACTTCGCGCCGTCCCACTTCAGGAGCTGACGCTTTGGATCCCACGGCTTACCCTGCGGGTCAGCGGAGGCGCGGTTATACAGGATGCGGCGGTTCAGCGGCCATGCCCATGCCCAGCCAAGCGTATTGCCGAGGCCCGACGGGTCGGCGTTATCGCGGTTGGCCATCTGGTTGCCTTTTGGCGTCCAGCTCCCGGCGAAGATCCAGCAGCCACTTGAGGTCGTACCGTCGTCGCGCAGATGGGCAAAGGTGCTGATCTGTTCGCCTTTTTTCGCCAGCACGGTGCCGGTGGCCGGGTCGATAATATCTGCCAGCGCTTTGCCGTTGCTCTCCATCGCCACTTCTTCTGGCGCCGGGTTTTCCGGTGTCGAGTAGTTCCAGCTCATGTTCAGAACCTGTTCCGGGTTCGCGCCGCCTTCTGCCGCATACATCTTACGCAGGCGTAAGAAGATACCGGCCAGGATCTCACCGTCGTTCATGGCGATGCCCGGGGCGTCTGCGCCTTTCCAGTGCCACTGCAGCCAGCGGCCGGAGTTAACGATAGAGCCGTTCTCTTCGGCGAAGCAGGTCGATGGCAGGCGGAACACTTCGGTCTGGATCGTCGATGGATCAACGTCGTTCGACTCGCCATGGTTCTGCCAGAAGGTAGAGGTCTCGGTGTTAAGTGGGTCAATCGTTACCAGGAACTTCAGTTTCGACAGCGACGCCACCACCTTGTTCTTGTTCGGGAACGAGGCCACCGGATTAAAGCCCTGGCACAGATAGCCGTTGACCTGACCCTGGTTCATCATCTCGAAATACTGCAGAACGTCGTAGCCCTTATCCCACTTCGGCAACCAGTCAAAGCCCCAGCTGTTCTCGGCTGTCGCTTTATCGCCATAGAAGGCCTTCATCATCGAGACGAAGAATTTCGGGTAGTTACCCCAGTAGTTAACCTGGCCTTCCAGCAGCGGTTTTGGCGTGTTGGCGGTGAGGTAGGTCTGGAGATCGGTTTGCTTCTCGCCTGGCAGGGTCATGTAACCGGGCAGGCTCTGCGACAGCAGGCCGATGTCGGTTAAACCTTGAATGTTGGAGTGACCGCGCAGGGCGTTCACGCCGCCGCCTGCCATTCCCATGTTGCCAAGCAGCAGCTGAACCATCGCCATGGTGCGGATGTTCTGCGCGCCGACGGAGTGCTGCGTCCAGCCCAGCGCATACAGGAACGATGCGGTTTTATCGTGAACGCTGGTTTCGGCGATATATTCGCACACCTTCAGGAAGTCAGCCTTCGGCGTCCCACAGATATTTTCAACCACGTCCGGCGTGTAGCGGGAGACGTGCGTTTTCAGCAGGTTCCACACGCAGCGCGGATGGGTGAGGGTGGTATCGCGTTTGGCGAAGCCATTTTCATCCAGCTCGTAGTTCCAGCTGGTTTTATCGTATTTGCGTTTTTCGGCGTCATAACCGGTGAACAGGCCATCTTCGAAGCCAAAATCTTCACGCACGATCAGGCTGGCGTTGGTGTAGGCCTCGGTGTATTCACGGTTATATTTTTCGTTAGTCAGCAGGTACAGCAGCACGCCTGACAGGAAAGTGATGTCAGTACCGGAACGAATTGGAGCATAGAAGTCGGCGACCGATGCCGTACGCGTAAAGCGCGGATCGATAACAATCAGCTTCGCGCCATTGTGGATTTTGGCTTCCATCGCCCAGCGGAATCCCACCGGATGCGCTTCTGCCGCATTCCCACCCATCACCACGATGAGGTTGGCGTTTTTGATGTCGACCCAGTGGTTGGTCATCGCACCGCGACCAAATGTTGGAGCAAGACTTGCTACCGTTGGTCCGTGTCAGACACGCGCCTGGTTGTCGACCGCGAGCATGCCGAGTGCGCGCGTAAATTTCTGGGTTAAATAGCCGGTTTCATTACTGGAGGCAGATGCGCACAGCATGCCGGTGGAGAGCCAGCGGTTAACGGTGGCGCCGTCGGCGTTCTGGGCGACATAGTTGGCATCGCGGTCTTCTTTCATCAGCTTAGCGATGCGATCGAACGCCTCGTCCCAGCCAATTTGCTGCCATTTATCGGAGCCAGGCGCGCGATACTCAGGGAACTTCAGGCGGCTTTCTGAGTGGATGAAGTCCACCAGACCGGCCCCTTTCGGGCACAGCGCACCGCGGTTGACCGGGTGATCCGGGTCGCCTTCGATATGGGTAATAGAGGCTTTAGCGTTTTTCGCGCCGTCGCCGAGGCTATACATTAACAGCCCACAACCGACAGAGCAGTACGTACAGGTATTACGGGTTTCGCGGGTGCGCAGCAGTTTGTACTGCCGTGTTTCCGCCAGCGCTACGCCTGGAGCAAAGCCCAGAGCCGCTGCCGTTGTGCCTGCCATACCGCCAGCGCAGATCTTAAAGAACTGCCTTCTGCTGACCTGCATGGGTCACTCCTTGTTTCGACATTGCAACCATATAATTTTTCTTTGCGGTTAAATAATAGCCGCAAAGATGACGAAATTATGAATTCCCTCAATTCCATAAGGGATATGGCTCAGAATACCACAATGTCGGTAGGCCTGTTTGAATGAAGTTAAAACAACGTGAACAAAATCTGTTCGGATGAAGTGAAAAATGTGAGATAAGTCAATTTATTACCTTTTCATGTTGCGAGTCTGTAGCGATATTTTCCGCCTCTCCCCCGCAAGGGGTAATCATTCGCACAAGCATCTGCACCAAAAATTGATCCATACTATGCGCGAGCACCTGCGTTTGTGCTGCAATAGTAGGCTCAAATATGAAGTCGCCCAGGATTATGTCGTGCCAAAAGAAAATCGTGATACCCCGCCTCACTCACTGCCCGTCGGCGTCGTGACGTGTGAGGTGCGCAGGCCCCCGCAGCTCTCACAGCCGATCCCGGACTGGATTGCGCAGGAAGTCCCCGTTGCGCTGGTTTATAACGGTATCTCGCACGTGGTGATGATGGCCTCGCCCAAGGATCTGACCCAGTTTGCCATTGGTTTTTCGCTCTCCGAAGGCATCATCGATCATCCACAGGAGATCTACGGCATGGACGTGGTGCAGGTCTGCAACGGGCTCGAAGTGCAGATTGAACTCTCCAGCCGTCGCTTTATGGCCCTGAAGGAGCGGCGCCGTGCGCTGGCAGGCCGCACCGGGTGCGGGGTCTGCGGCGTGGAGCAGTTGAACGACATTGGCAAACCCATCACACCGCTGCCGTTTAGCCAGACGTTCATCCTGGCGAACCTCGACATGGCGCTGGAGGCGCTTCATACCGTCCAGCCCATTGGTCAGCTGAGCGGTTGCACACACGCAGCAGCCTGGATCCTGCCGTCGGGCGAGATTGCGGGCGGGCATGAGGATGTGGGCCGGCACGTCGCGCTGGATAAACTGCTTGGCCGTCGGGCAGGGGAAAGCGAGATATGGCAGCAGGGGGCGGCGCTGGTCTCCAGCCGGGCAAGCTACGAGATGGTACAAAAAGCGGCGATGTGCGGGGTGGAGATCCTGTTTGCGGTCTCGGCCGCCACCACGCTGGCCGTTGAGGTGGCAGAACGCTGCAACCTGACGCTGGTGGGTTTCTGCAAGCCCGGCAGGGTCACGGTGTATACCCATCCGCAGCGCTTAATCACTGCTTAAAGTTAGATCAATTTTTTTGAATGACAACGGCAAATCCTTCCGCTTTTCGTTTGGGGATGTGAGGGCTATTATTTATCACATCAAGGCACAACGCCTTACCAAAACAACTAATCGCAAGGATTTACATCATGAAAAGCATCAAAACTTTTGTCGCTGTTATCGCTCTGGCTGCTTCTTTTGGTTCTTTCGCTGCACAGACTGTTACCGCATCTGCCAGCACCATTGATGGCGCAGAAGCCAAAATCGCCGCTCAGGCTCAGCAGGCAGGCGCATCGTCTTACACCATTACTCAGGCTTTCTCCGGTAACCGTGTGCACATGACCGCTGAACTGAACAAATAAGCACATAGCATCTGTCGAAAGAGCGCCCTCGGGGCGCTTTTTTAGTTTATGCCTGCCAGACGTAACAGCGCCGTCACCACTGCCGCCGCAACGATCACCAGAATCAACGGCACTTTGCGCCAGGCCAGGAACACGGCAAAGGCCACACCCAGTACGCGCGCCATCCCGGCGAAATGCTCCCCTTCATAAAAGGTTGTCGCCAGCGCGACCGAAAACAGCAGCACGGTTGCGGCATCCGACAACAGCGCCTGCGAACGTTCGGACAGGGCTAACCGGCTGCCCAGTTTGGCCCCGCCGAGGCGCATCAGATAGGTACCGGCAGACAAAATAGCGATGCCGAGAAGAAAGACGGTCATGTTTTCCATTATTTTTTCCTCGCCGCCAGGCCCAGTAACGATAGCAGCACCGGCAGACCCACCGGGGCAAACGGCACGGCCGCCAGCGACAGCGCGGCACCGCTGCAGGCGCGAATAAGGGTGGTGCGGTTTTTAAACGCCGGCACGACCAGCGCCAGTAAAATGGCCGGGAACACCGCGTCCAGACCAATGGTTTCGGGCTCTGGCAGCAGTTTGCCGACCAACGCACCCAGCATCGTGCCTAGCGGCCAGATAATCGCCACGCCCAGGCCGCAGAGCCAGTACGCAGCTTTGCGCTGCTCCAGCGTTTTTTGCGACAGACCAAACACCACGCTTTCGTCATTCATGATGTGGCAACCCAGCAGGCCCAGTCCGCGTTTACCCACCAACTCGCGCACGGTCACGCCAAACGGCACGTGGCGGGCATTGACCAGTAGCCCCGCAGCCGCTGCGGCAAGCGGGTTCCCGCCGCTGGCCACAATGCCGATAAACATAAACTCGGACGCCCCCGCCAGCACGGAAACAGAGAGCAAAAACGGCACCCAAAGCGGGAAGCCATACGCCATCGCCAGCGAGCCGTAGGACATACCCACAACACCAACCGCCAGACACACCAGTACAATTGCCTTGATGGTGTCGCCTTTAAGACTTGAGAGAGAATGCTTCATACACTGTTAGCCATATCGAACGAATATCCATTATAATGAACGCATCAATGTCGTTTTACAAGATGAACGATTCGTTCGATTTACAGAACAGAGGCCGTTTTATGACGCAGCCAATTAGCGTGATCGCCAAAAGCCTGGTGCGGGAACGCTTGCGAACCGGACTTTCACTGGCGGAAATCGCCCGTCGTGCCGGGATCGCCAAATCCACGCTGTCGCAGCTGGAGTCCGGCAACGGCAACCCCAGCCTCGAAACGCTCTGGTCGCTGTGCGTGGCATTGGGCATTCCGTTTGCCCGTTTGCTGGAGCCGCAACAGCCCGCGACCCAAGTGATCCGCCGTGGCGAAGGCACCAAAGTGATTGCCGAGCAGGCAAACTTTGAGGCCATCCTGCTGGCGACATGCCCACCGGGCGCGCGACGTGATATCTATATGCTGATGGCGCAGCCGGGTGCGGATCGTATTTCCCATCCTCATACGCCGGGGTCGGTTGAACACATTATTGTGACTCAGGGCCGGGCGCTGGTTGGCCTGACGGACGCGCCTGAAGAGCTGGGAGAAGGGGACTACATTTGCTATCCCGCCGATCGGCCGCATATCTTCAAAGCCCTTGAGCGTGATACCTGTGCGCTGATGGTTGCTGAACAAAACTAACTTTTCAGACACGGATAATCATGTCGCTTAAAGCCATTGCCAAAGAACTGGGACTTTCGGTTACCACGGTCAGCCGCGCTCTTAACGGATACGATGATGTCTCCCGCGAGACGCGCGCCCGCGTGGAAGCCGAAGCCCAGCGCCGTGGCTATCGTCCAAACACCTTTGCCCGCCGCCTGAAGATGGGCAAAATCGACGCCGTCGGGCTGGTGTTTCCGGTACATCCGGTACCGCTCAATAACAGCGTTTTTATGGACATGGTCGGCGAAATTAGCCACGAACTGGCGCGACATGAAATCGACTTACTGCTGATTGCCGACGACGATCTGGCCGACAAGCACAGCTACATGCGGATGGTGCAAAGTCGCCGTGTGGATGCGCTGATTGTGGCCCACACCCTGGACCGCGATCCGCGTCTGGAGCAGCTGCAGGCCGCCGGATTCCCTTTCCTCGCCCTCGGGCGCAGCCACCTGCCTGACCCCTATGCCTGGTTCGACTTTGACAACTATGCCGGGACGTATCAGGCGACACGTCGCCTTATCGAGCGTGGGCATCAGCGCATCGCGCTGTTAGGGGAAAGCAACAGCCAGGCGTTTATTACCCAGCGCCGTCAGGGCTATCTAGATGCCCTGCACGAAGCGGGACTCTCCAGCGAATGGCTGCGCATCATGCCGCCGTCACGCCGCGCGGGATACACCACCACCCAGGCATTGCTGGCGCTGGATGTCGCGCCAACGGCGATCGTCACCGACTGCAACACCCACGGCGATGGTGCCGCGATGGCGCTGGCGCAGATGGGGCGCTTAACGGGCGAGAACGCCGTTTCGCTGGTGGTTTACGACGGCCTGCCGCAGGACAGCATTGTCGATATCGACGTGGCGGCGGTGATCCAGTCCACCCGTGAGGGCGTCGGAAAACAGATCGCCGACATGGTGCGGCAGCTGATTAATGGCGACGATATCAGCCAGCTTCAGGTGCTGTGGCAACCGGATTTCTCCCCGGGCCAGACGGCTTAAATTTCCCTAATTTCTAAACCCGATCACAAATCCGAAACGTTTTGGTTTTCATCCGAAACGTTTCGGATCAACACTCAGGACATCCCGACGACAGGAGATGTCCGATGCACGATTCAATTTTACGTCTTGCCAGCGAAACGGTGGATGTGGTTATCAAAACCCACCCGTTCGCCGAAATTCTTTACTGGGGTCCGCACCTTCGCTACTTTTCGCCGCAGGATGCGGAAACTCTGTCCCGCCCGGTCGCCAACGGCAGGCTGGATGTCGACCTGCCTGTAACGCTGATGGCGGAACTGGCTCACGGCCTGTTTGGGGCGCCGGGCATTGAAGGCCACCGTCAGGGGCTGGACGGCTCGCCGCAGTTCCGCACCGTTGCCGTAGCGCAGGAGGGGCAAACCCTCACCGTGACTGCCGAAGATGACCATGCGGGCCTGCGCTTAACCAGCGAAATCGCCCTCGACGGCAGCGGCGTGCTGGTGGTTCGCCACGGTCTGACCAATCTTAAAAGCCAGCCGTGGCAGGTGGATCGCCTGGCGGTTACGCTGCCGCTGGCAGAACGTTCGCGCGAAGTGATGGCGTTTCATGGTCGCTGGATCCGCGAATTCCAGCCGCATCGACTGCTGCTGGAGCACGACAGCTTCGTTATCGAGAACCGTCGCGGCCGTTCCTCACACGAGCACTTCCCAGGTCTTATCAGCGGCACGGCAGGTTTTAGCGAAATGGACGGCGACGTATGGGGCGTTCACCTGGGCTGGAGCGGTAACCACCGCCTGCGCGCGGAAGCCAAAACCGACGGTCGCCGCTATCTGCAGGCCGAAGCACTGTATCTGCCGGGCGAAATGAAGGTGGAGGAGGGTGAAACCCTGTGGACGCCGCGCCTGTACGCCAGCTACTCGGCGCAGGGGCTGAACGGCATGAGCCAGCAGTTCCACCGCTATCTGCGCGACAATATTATTCGCTTCCCGGAGAACAAACCGCGCCCGGTGCATCTCAATACCTGGGAGGGGATCTACTTCAGTCACGACCCGGAATACATCATGCGGATGGCCGAAGAAGCGGCCACGCTGGGCGTGGAGCGTTTTATCATCGACGACGGCTGGTTCAAAGGGCGCAACGACGACCACCGCGCGCTGGGAGACTGGTATCTCGACGAGAAAAAATACCCTGACGGCCTGATGCCGGTGATCAACCACGTCAAAAACCTCGGCATGGAGTTTGGTATCTGGGTTGAACCGGAAATGATTAACCCGGATTCGGATCTGTATCGTGCGCATCCTGACTGGGTGCTGGCGCTGCCAGGTTACCCACAGGCGACCGGTCGCCATCAGCTGGTGCTGAACCTCAATATTCCGCAGGTCTTTGATTATCTGCTGGAGCGCATGAGCTGGCTGCTGGGTGAACATCCGGTGGACTATGTGAAGTGGGATATGAACCGCGAGCTGGTGCAGCCCGGTCATCAGGGCAAAGCCGCCGCCGACGCTCAGACCCGTCAGTTCTACCGCCTGCTGGATGTGCTGGGCGAGCGCTTCCCGCAGGTGGAGTTTGAATCCTGCTCCTCCGGCGGCGGGCGTATCGATTATGAAGTGCTGACCCGCTGCCATCGCTTCTGGGCCTCGGACAACAACGACGCGCTGGAGCGCAATACCATTCAACGCGGGATGAGCTATTTCTTCCCGCCGGAGGTGATGGGTGCGCATATCGGTCATCATAAATGCCATGCCACCTTCCGCCAGCACAGCATCGAATTCCGTGGTCTGACGGCGCTGTTTGGTCATATGGGACTGGAGCTGGATCCGCTAAGCGTGGATGAGCACGAGCGCGACGGCTATCGCCGCTATGCAGCGCTGCACAAGCAGTGGCGCGAGGTGATCCACCACGGCACCCAGTGGCGCGTGGATATGCCTGATGCCACCACCCAGGTGCAGGGTATAGTGAGCGACGATAAGAAGCAGGGATTGTTTATTGTCAGCCAGCTACAAATGCCTGATTACACCTTGGTGATGCCGCTGCGCATGCCGGGACTGGAGGCCAACGCCCGGTACCGCATCACGCTGCTCGATCATCCGAATATTCGCCTGACCGGCGAAGGCGGCCACACCATGCGCAAGCTGCCGGCGTGGATGGAAGCCCCGCAAACGGTGAGTGGCGAATGGCTGATGCAGGCGGGACTTGCGCTGCCGATTCTGGATCCGGAAACCGCCATTCTGATTGGCGTAGAACGCGTATAAGGCCAATGGGCCGGGCAACCGGCCCTCAGTTGAGGATAAAAATAATGAACACGACTGCCTGTACCCACAAAGACAATCCGAATTTCTGGATCTTCGGGTCATTCTTCTTTCTCTACTTCTTCATCATGGCGACTTGCTTTCCGTTCCTGCCGATCTGGCTGTCGGATATCATTGGCCTGAATAAAACCCATACCGGGATCGTTTTCTCCTGCATCTCGCTGTCCGCCATCTCGTTCCAGCCGGTGCTGGGAGTGGTGTCTGACAAGCTGGGGCTGAAAAAACACCTGCTGTGGATTATTGCGGTTCTGCTGTTCTTGTTTGCTCCCTTCTTCCTCTACGTCTTCGCTCCGCTGCTGAAGGTCAATATCTGGCTGGGGGCGCTGAGCGGCGGGCTGTACATCGGTTTTGTCTTCTCGGCGGGCTCCGGGGCCATCGAGGCCTACATCGAGCGCGTGAGCCGCAACAGCTTCTTTGAATACGGTAAGGCGCGGATGTTTGGCTGTCTGGGCTGGGGGCTGTGCGCTTCTACCGGCGGGGTACTGTTCAGTATCGATCCGTCGTATGTGTTCTGGATGGGATCGGGGGCGGCGCTTGTACTGATGTTGCTGCTGGTGATAGCCAAACCGAAGCCCAACCAGACCGCACAGGTAATGGACGCGTTAGGGGCCAACCAGCCACAGATCACCACCCGAACCGTAATCAACCTGTTCCGTCAGCGCAAAATGTGGATGTTCATTTTGTACGTGATTGGCGTGGCCTGCGTGTATGACGTGTTCGATCAGCAGTTTGCCACCTTCTTTAAAACCTTCTTCGCCACACCAGAGGAAGGCACGCGGGCATTTGGTTTTGCGACCACCGCCGGGGAGATCTGCAACGCCATTATCATGTTCTGCTCACCGTGGATCATTAACCGCATCGGTGCCAAAAATACGCTGCTGATTGCCGGGCTGATTATGGCGACGCGCATTATTGGCTCGTCGTTTGCTACTACCGCGGTTGAAGTGGTGGCCCTGAAGATGCTCCACGCGCTGGAAGTGCCGTTCCTGCTGGTGGGCGCATTCAAATACATTACCGGCGTCTTTGATACCCGCCTGTCGGCCACCATCTACCTGATTGGCTTTAACTTTGCCAAACAGCTGGCGGCGATCTTTCTCTCTGCGTTCGCCGGGAATATGTATGACCGGATCGGCTTCCAGGATACCTATCTGATGCTGGGCTGTTTTGTACTGGCGGTGACGGTGATTTCGGCGTTTACGCTGTCAAACCATCGTGCTGCGGCGACACAAAAAGTGTCTCAACCTGCGTGAGTCTGCATCCTCCCTGCGGGCGTTGGCCATCAGGGAGTTTTCAGGTGCTTACCCAGTTGTTTTTGATTTTGAACATATCAGCGCGGTTATAGCTGCAGGAATAGTTAAAGATAGTGCCGTCTTCTAACTTTGTTACCCCAGTGACCTTAAGCATCGGCCTGCCAGTGGGGATCTGCAACAGCGCCGAAAATTCCTCGTCGAACAGATCGCTTTCAATCACCGAGTTATAGAATTTAATTTTCTTCGCTGTTTTTTGTTCGATGTATTGATACAGAGAACCTTGCTGAAGAACAGCGACGGGAATGGCGTCAATCACCGCGCAGATTATCCATGAATCTTCAATCAGTACGGGGGTGTTATCAATGCATCTCAGGCGGCGAATAAAATGCACCGAATCACCGGGTGTCATATCGAGATGTTGAGCAATAGCCTGGGGAGCAGGCAAGATCTGTTGAGCGATAATTTGGCTGGATACGTTGCCCTGCTGATTAAACTCCCGCGAAAAGCCGAGGATAGAATCACCAGGATGGTTGTTCAGCATAAAGACGTTATCTTCTGCGACTTTCGCCACGAACATCCCTTTGCCGTGGATCTTCTCAATAAAGCCGTCTTGCTCCAGCGCGAGCATCGCCTTTTGCAGCGTTACGCGAGTGACATTATACCGTTTCGCCAGATCGCGTTCAGAAGGGATTTTGTCACCAATAAGGTATTTCTTTTGCAGAATATCTGAGCGAATACTGTTTTTGATTTCAATATATCGAGCGACCATTTTCTGGCTCTTAAGGATGAGCGACAGGGGTCAGTGTAACATGCACGCCGCCCCTGTCGCTGACCTGTATCACGTTGAGGTTGCCGGGCTCAGGGCGGAATCTTCTTCGGCTTCTTTCTGGATTTGATTGCGTTCCATCATTTTAAAGAACGGATAATAAATCACCGTCGAAATGACCACCATGCAGCCCGACCATATCGCCGCTGGCAGATTTCCGGCGGTGGCAAACCAGGCATTGAGAATGGGTGGCATAGTCCAGGGGACCTGCAAAACGGGTCGGCCAATAATATTAAAATCCATCAGTAGCCACGATATCGTACATAAAACCAGCGGTGTAATAATTAATGGCAACATCATTAACGGGTTAAAGACCATTGGTACACCAAATATCACCGGCTCGTTAATACAGAATATCGCCGGGCCAATCGACATCCTCCCCAGCGAGCGATAATAACGACTGCGGGAAAAGATCATCGCCAGCACTAATCCCATGGTCGCCCCTGAACCGCCCGCACAGATAAAGAAGGTATAAAACCCTTCTGCGGCAATATGCGGAACCGGCTGATGATTGAGAAACGCCTCAGTGTTCTCGGCGATAAACTTTAAGAATATCGGGCTGGTGATGCCCGATAAAACGTTGGTGCCGTGAATGCCGCAACACCAGAGCAACGAGATAGTCAATACCAGCAGTAACATTCCCGGTAGCGTATCCATACCCAGCACTAACGGGCTGAGAATCAGGGTAAAAAAGGCATTAATATCAAAATCGAGAATGACCCTGACAAACCAGACTACCGTCAAACAGACCGTGGCGGGAACCAGACTAACAAACGACTGTAATACCGCCGGGGGAACGCTTTCGGGTAATTTAATATAGATTTTACGCTGAATAAAAAAGCGCACAACATACACGGTTAAAATAGACAGAATAATGGCGGAGAAAAGCCCGGATGCGCCAAAGTTACTGACATTTATTTTCCCTGCATCATCCAGTTGGGCCAGCATAAATACGGCGACGGTAATACAGCAACAGCTTACGCCATCCAGTTGGAGCTGTCGGGCGAGGTTAAAACTAATGCCAATGGCGGCGATAAGACCAATCGCACCAAAAGTGACATTCACCGGCACGCTGAGCTTAGTGCCAAAATCCCCCAGCCATTCAGTCCAGCCAGGTATCGGCAGGTTGGCAATAATAAGAAATAAACTACCGGCAACAATAAAAGGCAGTGTGAATGCGATGCCATTGCGAACGGCCACCAGAATCGCATTATCCCCCACCTTGATAAGCACCGGAACAACACGGCTCTCAAGGAACTTCATCATGACGTTTTCCTCTCCCTGGAGAAGGTGAATAATCAATGAAACTGCGGAAGAAAATCACGGTTTGCGGCCAAATAATCATTGAGGATTTTCTCCGCTATGATCACCGAAGGCACCAGAGGATGGCTCGCCAGGGCTAATAGTGCCGTGTGGTAATTGCCCGTGACGGCGGCTTCTACGGTGAGTTCCTCAAAGGCTTTGACGCTTTGGATGAGTCCACGCACGCGGGCGGGTAAAGGACCGTAGGTGATGGGATGTGCGCCTTGTTTATCTATTACGGCGTTGGTTTCAATTACGCTCGCGTCGGGTAAGTCACGGGTGGTACCGTTATTCAACGTATTCACGACGTGGATTTCTTTTTTATTATTGTAGATGGCGCTGATAATGGAACAGGCGGTATCGGAATACCAGGCTCCGCCCCGACTTTCCAGCGCTTTGGGTTTCTCGCACAGCGCGGGATCGTTATAAAGCTCAAACAGCTGCTTTTCGATGGCTTTTGAGCGTTCTCCGCGCGTACCGCCCTGGTTCATCTCCTCAATCTCTTTTTCCACCATTTCGCGATTGAGCCAGAAGTATTTTAAATAGGAGAGCGGGTAGAAATTAAGCGCTTTGACGAACTCGCGCGGCAACCCTAAATCAGGCACATTTTTGAGGGTGTGATTACCTGTACCTTCTGCCAGACGGGCAAAGAAATCAGCGCTTATATCCTTGCCATCCAGCATGATCTGGTCGGCAAAAATAAGATGATTAAGGCCCATAATTCGAGCAGAAATGGATTTTCTGTCGACGTTATAGGTTTTGGCGACGTCCATCATCATGCTGTTTGCACCGCTGCAAATCCCCAGTGATTTTATTGCACTGTGTTTTTCGATAGCTTCGGTGACGATCCCGGCAGGATTGGTGAAATTAATCAGCCAGGCATCGGGGCACAGTTCCTCCATGTCTTTACAGACATCCAGTAACACGGGGATCGTACGCTGGGCTTTCATAAAACCACCCGGCCCGGTGGTTTCCTGCCCCAGCACGCCATATTTCAGCGGGATTTTTTCATCCTGAATACGCGCGTCGAGTTGCCCGACGCGAATTTGAGTAGTGACGAAATCGGCGTCTTTCAAGGCGTCACGGCGCTGCGTCGTCAGGTGAACGGTCATATTGATACCGGCTTTTTTCACCATCCGTTGAATAAGACCGCCGACAATCTCCAGTTTTCCTTTTCCTGCCTCGACATCAACCAGCCAGTATTCTGTGACCGGGAGTTCTTTGTGTCTTTTAATAAAACCATCGAGTAATTCTGGGGTATAGCTGGAACCTCCACCAAGGGTAACGACTTTTAACTTTCCCATTTCTCATTCTCCATATGAACTGGCGTATGCCAGTTGGTGGGAAAATATCACGCAACGGGAAGCTCTCAGGGTGACCTTAATCACACATTAATCGTATGGAGATAAGAAGTAAGAAAAAGCCCCGCTGGATAACGGGGCAACAAAGAAGAGATTATTCGAGGTAAAAGACCTGTTGCAGTTCCGCACTCACCGGGCTGTTGTCCGGGTTAGACGGCATCACGTCGCGCATGTGTTTCCACCAGCGCTGGCAGACGTCGGTATTCGCTACCGCGTTCCAGCGCTCCTCTGATTCAATCTCCACGGTGGCAAACAGCAGGTTGCGGGTCTTATCCAGCCAGATGGCGTAGTGGTGCGCGCCGTGGTCTTTCAGCACTGCTTCCAGCTCGGGCCAGATTGGGTTGTGGCGACGTTCATACTCTTCGTGTGCGTCCGGGTTCACCTGCATCACAAAGGCTTTGCGGATCATAATGCCTCCAGATAGAGTTCGCGCACCTCGTCGCGGCTGGCGCTACGCGGGTTGCAGGGAGCGCACGGATCGGCGAGAGCTTTGTCGAGCCAGCCTTCGATGTCGGCTTTGGTCACGCCCAGTTTGCTGAATCCGGAAGGAATGCCGACGCGGGCGCTCAGGTCACGTATCGCCTGAATGGCCGCCATACTTGCCGCTTCGTCGCTCATCTCGCGGGTATCAACGCCCATCGCCTGCGCCACGCGGGCAAACCGTGCGACGGCGTTCGGGCGGTTAAAGTTTTCGATGATCGGCAGCAGGATGGCGTTGCAGACGCCGTGCGGTAGATTGTGTGTGGCGCCCGGTTGGTGGGCCAGCGCATGTACCAGGCCCAGTCCGGCGCTGTTAAATGCCATCCCCGCCAGATACTGACCAAAGGCCATTTGCTCCCGGGCTTCGAGGTTATGTCCATTGTCCACGGCGTCGGGCAGCCACTGCGTAATTAAGCGAATCGCCTCCAGCGCATTAGCGTCGGTCAGCGGGTGCGCGCCAACGGACACGTAAGCTTCGATGGCATGGGTCAGGGCATCCATTCCGGTGGCGGCGGTGACGGAGGCCGGAATATCCAGCATCACGCTGGCATCATCCACGGCGATATCCGGGATGATGTTCGGGTCGATAATCACCTCTTTCACCTGACGGTCAGTGTCGATGATCACCGCGTTGCTGGTCATCTCCGCCGCCGTACCGGCTGTGGTGTTGATGGCGACCAGCGGCACGCCGGCGTTTTTCACTTTGCCGACGCCGGAGTACGCAGTGGAAGGGCCTGGATTGGCGGTAAGAATTTTAATCGCTTTGGCAGTGTCAATCGGGCTGCCCCCACCGAAGGCGATGATGTAATCGCAATGCGCGGCCTGATAAGCGGCATAGCCTTTCTGCACCAGCGCTTCCGTTGGGTTCGGGAACACCTCATCGAACAGGTGATACGACATCTGCTGCTCATCCAGTGCGGTAAACAGGCTGTCGAGCAGGCCCAGTTTGACCAGCTGACCGTCGGTGACGATCAGCGCCGTTCCCCACTGTTTGCTTGCCACCAGATTAACCATATCGCCGATTGCGCCCGCGCCGTGCAGGCTGATTTTAGGAAGCGCCAACATAAAGCTCATGATCATTCTCCTTAATTACGTTGATTTTTATGCCCGGTGGCGCAGCGCGTGTACGCCGCGCCACCCGACATTTAGATCCGTCTTCGCTGCATAATCCGGCGGGTGATGATCGGCAGGGAGATCACCACAATCAGCATTGCGCCGATAATCACCGACATCACAATGCCCGGCACGTTGAGCAGGCTCAGGCCGAAGGTGACCAGCCCCATCAGGAAGGCGGCGATAATCACGCCCACCATGCTGCCGGAACCGCCGAGGATATTGACCCCGCCCAGCACTGCCATCGTCACTACTGCCAGCTCCCAGCCCATCGCGATCGTCGGGCGGGTACTGCCCAGACGCGAGGTGAGCAGCACCGAGGCCAACCCGGCCATCAGCCCCACCAGCGCAAAGAGGATCAGGTTGTGACGCTTCACGTTGATGCCGGAATACCATGCTCCGGTCGGGTTATTGCCGATGGCGTAGGTGCGGCGGCCAAAGTTGGTTCGGTGCAGCACGAAGGCAAACAGGACAGCCAGCACGATAAACAGCGCGAACTCAAACGACAGCGCGCCCCAGACGTAGCCCTGCCCAAGCCAGGCGAAGCTCTCCGGGTAGGCGTTGAGCGCCTGGTCGCCGAGCAGGATGTAGGTAATGCCGCGATACAGGCTCATGGTGCCGATGGTGATCACAATCGACGACAGGTTAAAGCGCGTCACCAGGATACCGTTGAACAACCCGCACAGCAGCCCAACCCCTAACCCCACGCAGACCAGCCATGGGGTATCCAGCCCGGCCGCCGCGCAAAAGCCCATTACCGTTGAGCTGAGCGCGATGGTGGAGGCCACCGACAGATCAATTTCACGGGCGATAATCAGCATCGCCATCGGCAGCACGATGATCGCTTTTTCGGTGAAGTTGAACGTGGCATCCGACAGGTTCCAGATATCAAGGAAGTACGGGGAGGCCAGGGCATTAACCACGAACACCGCCAGCGTCACCGCCAGCAGAAAACCTTCCCAGCACAGCAGGCGCCGGAAAATCCCCGCCGCAGCGGGCGTATTTTTGATCTCTTCAGACGTCATAATTTTGCTCATGCTCTCACCGCCTGTTTCTGCCGCGCCAGTGCCGCATCGCGCAGGATTAACCGGCCTTTGCGTTTGTTGCCGCGCTCATTGAGCAGGACCGCAATCACGATCACCGTCCCGGAGATGGCCATCTGCCAGAACGGCGACACACCAATCACCGGCAGGGCATTGTTGATCACCCCAAGGAACAGTGCCCCGCACAGGCAGCCCAGTACCCGACCGGTGCCACCCATGGTGCTGATGCCGCCGATGACGCAGGCCGCTACCACCTGCAGCTCAAAGCCGTTCGCCACGTCGACATAGGCCACCGCGAAGCGTGAGATCCACAGATAGCCGCAGAACCCGGCCAACGCCCCGGAGAGGCAGAAGCTGACGAACTGCATTTTTCCGGCGTTAATCCCGGTGTAGTACGCCGCCGTGGCGTTGCCGCCTGCGGTGTAAAGTGCGCGTCCGGTGCGGCTGTAGCGCAGGAAATAGCCCACCAGCAGCAGGGCGGCAACCGCGCACCAGCTCAGGACCGGCATCCCCAGCAATGAGGCGCGCGGCAGGCCGAGGAAATCGGTGCCCATCTGGTTGGAGTTGACCCAGCCGCCGCCGGAGAGCAGGAAGATAATCCCGCGGTAGATGCTCATGGTGCCGAGCGTGACCACAATCGCCGGAATGCCCATTTTCCACACCAGCAGACCGTTGATCATCCCCATCAGCAGGCCAAGCGCGGTCGCCAGAATCAGCAGCGCCCACACCGGTACGTCGGGGTAGTGGAAGTTAATCAGGGCGACAATCATCCCGGTCAGCGCCAGGTTCGCTGCCATCGACAGGTCGATGCCTTTGGTGAGCAGTACCATCATCTGGCCGAGGGCGAGAATAATCAGAATCGAGGTGTCGTTGAACATCTCCACCAGGTTACCCGGGGCGATAAACGACGGAACGCGCGTGCCGATGGCGATAATCATCAGCACGATCACCGCCGCGAGTAATACCTCGCGGTGTTTAAGCAGTTGCTGCACCATTATGCGGCCTCCTGTCGGGCACCGCTGGCGGCGCTGACGATGGTTTCGGCTGTTGCCTCACCCGCCTGATACTCCGCCACCATCAGCCCTTCATGCATGACGATAATCCGGTCGGCCATACCCATCACCTCCGGCAGTTCGGACGAGACCATAATCACCGCCAGCCCCTGGCCTACCAGCTCGGACATAAACTGATGCACCGCCGCTTTGGAGCCGATGTCGATCCCTTTGGTCGGCTCATCGAGGATGATCACCTCCGGGTGGGTCGCCAGCCATTTGCCGATCACCACTTTTTGCTGATTGCCGCCGGAGAGCGTTTCAACCGCCTGTTTCCAGCTAAAGGCTTTTACCTGCAGGCGCTTCGCGTAATCGTCCGCCAGCTGCCACTCCCGCTCCTCGTTCAGCACCCCGTTAGGGTTGAGTTTGCCGAGCTGCGGCAGGCTGATGTTCTGCGCAATCGACAGCTCGATAATCGCCCCCTGTTTTTGCCGCTCTTCGGGCACGCAGACGATCCCGGCTTGAATGGCATCTGCGGGCTGGCGGAAGTGCCGGGCAGTGCCGTTCAGCACAATATTGCCGGAAGAGGGGCGCGATACGCCGCTCAAAGCCTGCATCAGCTCGGTACGCCCGGCGCCGACCAGGCCGTAAAAGCCGAGGATCTCGCCTTTGCGCAGGGTGAAGGAGATATTGGCGAACTCGGTTGGATGACAGAGCTCCTGCACCTCCAGCACGGTAGCGCCTTTTTCGCAGGCCACCTTCGGGAAAGTCTGGGTAATTGCGCGCCCGACCATCATCGCCACCATCCGTTCTTCGGTGATGTCGTTGATCGCCCCGGCGCCAACAAACACGCCGTCGCGCAGAATGGTGTAGTGATCCGCCAGCTCAAAAATCTCGTCGAATTTATGCGAAATAAACAGGATGGCTTTCCCTTCCTGCTTTAAACGCTCGACGATCTGATAAAACTCGAGGATTT
Source organism: Silvania sp. (assembly GCF_051656365.1). Lineage (NCBI taxonomy): Bacteria > Pseudomonadati > Pseudomonadota > Gammaproteobacteria > Enterobacterales > Enterobacteriaceae > Silvania > Silvania sp. The sequence goes on from NZ_JBOGBT010000106.1 coordinate 20,400, forward strand.
CGTGCTGCGACAGGGCGGCAGTCGGTTCATCGAGGATCACCACCTGGGCATCAAACGACAGGGCGCGGGCAATCGCCACCATATGGCGCTGGGCAATGCTCAGGGTTTTAAGCGTCGCGCGTGGGTCAATCTGCACCTCCAGGCGGCTGAGGATCGCCTGGGCTTTACGGTGCATTTCCGGCCAGTCGAGCTTCTTAAAAATGCCTTTATACAGATACTGGCCGACAAAAATATTTTCGGTGACCGACAGCTCATCGAAAAGCACGGTCTCCTGGTGAATGGCGGTAATCCCCACCTTATGTGCTGAGTCGGGGGTTGGCAGGTGGATGGGAATCGCTTTGTAGAGGATCTCGCCTTCGTCGGGCTGATAGATACCGGTCATCACTTTAACCAGCGTCGATTTACCCGCGCCGTTTTCGCCGATCAGGGCGGTGACTTTGCCGGGCCAGAGTTCGAGCTGCACGTTCTCAAGGGCACGTACACCCGGGAATACCTTGGTGATGCCCTGAAGCTGAAGCAAGGGTATGGACATGATAGTTCTCCATAAGACCCCCTCACCCCAACCCCTCTCCCCATAGGGGCGAGGGGCTCGATCGGTCCCCACTCCCTTTTGGGGAGAGGGTTAGGGTGAGGGGTGAAGTTGTTAGAAAATCTTCGAGAACTTATCAATGTTGCTGGCATCGTAAACAAACGGCTCAGCCATTGCGCCGCTGCCGTCGGCATCGAGCTTCACTTTGCCCAGTTTACCCATGCTGGCTTCCTGTTTAGTGGCGGTACCTTTCACCAGATCATCCGCTAAATAGGTGGCGGCATAGCCGAGGTCGATCGGGTTCCAGATGGCGAAGCTCTTGCTGGCGCCGGATTTCACCGCGCCCGCCATCTCAGAAGGCAGTCCCAGGCCGGTGACATACACTTTGCCGATCTTGCCCTGGTCTTTTACTGCCTGCGCGGCAGCCACAATGCCCACGGAAGACGGGGAGACAATCACTTTCAGGTCAGGATAGGTTTTCAGCAGGCCGACCGCTTCGCGGTAGCTCTTGTCCGACAGATCGTCGCCATAGGCCACGGTCACCAGATTGACGGACGGATACTGTGGCAGCACCTTTTTCATCTCGGCAATCCAGGTGTTCTGGTTGGTGGAGGTTGGGGTGGCGCTCAATACTGCCACGTCGCCTTTCTCCACGTTCAGCGCTTTCAGCGCTTCGGCCGCCAGCTTGACGTTGGTTTCGCCAATCAGGGCGTTATTGGACGGATTGAGGTGGATCTGACGGCCCGCTTTGGCCACGCCGGAATCCCAGGACACGACTTTGATCCCGCGCTGCATTGCTTTTTTCAGTACCGGCACCACGGCATCCGGATCGTTGGCGGAGATGGCGATCGCATCCACACCCTGAGCGATCAATCCGTTCAGCACTTCGATCTGTGCTTCTGCGGTGGTGGTGGTCGGGCCGGTATAAATCACTTTTACATCGCCTAACTCTTTGGCTGCTTCCTGCGCGCCAACGTTTGCTGCTTCAAAGAATCCATTGCCTAACGATTTTGCCACCAGGGCGATTTTTACTTCAGCTAAAGCAGAACCGGACAACGCCAGGGCGGCAACGGTGAGGATCAAGCTTGTCTTTATTTTCATTGCTTTTACTCCACTTAATTGAGTTAGTTGTGTAGGGATTGCAGGTGTAGTTTCGCCCCGTCTCAATGAGCGGGGCGCGATGTTCTTATTTGTACAGATCTAACGCCGACTGCATAGGGTTAACGCCAAAGCGTTTGCCCAGCGCAATCAGTTCTTCCCGGGTGATGGTCTGCTTCATGCCACCCATGGAATAGACTTTCACCAGCACTTCGGCAGACTTCTCGGCGGTGTCGATCAGGCCAAAGGTTTCATCAAGCGTTGGGCCGCTACCGAACACGCCGTGGAACGGCCACAGCACCAGGGAATGTTTTTGCATCTCAACTGCGGTGGCTTCGCCGATCTCGTCGGTACCCGGCACCATCCACGGCAGAATGCCCACGCCATCCGGGAACACCACCAGACACTCGGTGCTGCCTTCCCACAGCTGACGGGTGATCACGTCAGTGTTGTTCTCCAGCACGAAGGTCAGGGCGATCAGGTTGGTGGCGTGGCAGTGCATAATCACGCGGTCTTTCCCACCGCTGGCTTTGATACGCTCACAGTGGGAGAGAAAGTGGGCTGGCAGTTCAGAGGTGGGTACCGCTTCGTTGGTCAGCCCCCAAAGAATGTGGTAGCCCGCGCCGTCGCTGTCCACTTTTACGATGCCTAAATTGGCCGCAGGATCGAGCTGGACGTTGCGGAAGAACTTACCGGATCCGGTGACGATAAATGGCGTGTTGGCGAGCAGCGGCATCGGCTGGCTCAGAGCGATATAGCGCGGCTTGGCGTGGAAGTCAGCTTCGAACGGGGCGATATCCGTATCGTCAAGGCGCAGGGTCAGGTTACCGCCGTTGCGCTCGTCCCAGCCTTTCAGCCAGGCGTCGGTGGTGGCTTTAATCATGCCCTGGACGAACCAGGCGTTGGTGATGGTCTGCATAGTCTTTCGTTTCCTGTGATCGCGGTGAGGTTTCCCCTCACCCTAACCTTCGCCCCTTTGGGGCGAGGGGATGGTTTGCTCCCTCTCCCTGGGGGAGAGGGCAGAGGTGAGGGTTGTCTTACCCGCGTTTGCTCAATACGTCGTGTTCATACGCGCGCACGTTGTCCAGCCACTGGCTGCCCGCCGGGGTATCGTTGCGCTGGCAGTACATCTCCCATACGGCCTGCCACGGCAGCGATTTTTGCTCTTCCAGCAGCGCCAGGCGGGTGGTGTAATCCCCCGAGGCTTCCAGGGTACGTAACTCCTCAGTCGGTTCCAGCAGGGCGCGCAGCAGAGCTTTTTTCATATTGCGGGTGCCAATAACCCACGCCGCGATGCGGTTGATGGAGGCGTCGAAGAAGTCGAGACCGATATGCACCCGGTCAAACAGGTCATGGCGGATAATTTCGCTGGCGATGGCCTGGGTTTCATCATCAAGCAGCACCACGTGGTCGCTGTCCCAGCGCACCGGGCGGCTGACGTGCAGCAGCAGGTGCGGGACGTACAGCATCGCGGCAGAGATTTTGTCGGAGATCACTTCCGTCGGGTGGAAATGTCCTGCATCCAGACACAGCGCGGTCTGACGGCTGGTGGCGTAACCCATGTAGAACTCGCCGGAGCCCACGGTGTAGCTTTCGGCACCGATGCCGAACAGCTTGCTCTCAACCGCATCGAGATGGTGTGCCGGATCCAGCTTCTCGCTCATCGCTTCGTCCAGCGCCGCCAGCAGACGCTGGCGCGGGGCGAGGCGATCGACGGTGATGTCTTTCATCCCGTCCGGGATCCAGATGTTCATCACCGACGGCGTACCGAGTTGCTCGCCGAAATAAGCCGACACGCGACGGCTGGCCTTCACGTGGTCAATCCAGAACTGGCGAATATCGTCATCGGCGTGGGAGAGGGTAAACCCGTCCGCGCTCAAAGGGTGCGAGAAGCAGGACGGGTTAAAATCCAGCCCAAGCTTGTTGCTTCTGGCCCACTCGACCCAGTTCTTAAAGTGTTCCGGCTTAATCGCATTGCGATCGACCGGCTGGTCGGATTCCAGATAAATGGCGTGCAGGTTCAGGCGTTTAGGGCCTGGGATCAGGCTCAGGGCCAGCTCGAGATCCGCCCGCAGCTCCGTGGCGTTACGCGCCTTGCCCGGATAGTTGCCGGTGGCCTGAATACCGCCGGTCAGCGCGCCGCCTGGGTTCTCAAAACCGGCGACGTCATCGCCCTGCCAGCAGTGCATAGAGACGGGCAGACGGTCAAGCTGACGCAAAGCCTCCTCGACATCCACGCCCACGGCGGCGAAACGCTGTTTAGCCAGTTCCCAGGCTTGTTCAAGTTGAGTGGTCATGCGCAAAGCTCCTTAGTCGGTCGTTGTTGCTGTAATTGCGCGCGATAGCGGGCAATTTCATGATCGGGATTGGGGGTAAAGGTGGTCAGGCCGTAATTGCCGGTCACCACCTGGCGGAATTGGTCAACGTTGGTCAGTTCGTCCAGGGTCATCAGCTGGATGCCTATATTGCCGAGCGTCGAGGCCTCAATGGGTCCGGCGACCACGGTGATACCGCAGGCGTCGGCGCACAGCTGGTTAAGCAGCTGGTTCTGGCAGCCACCGCCGACAATGTGCAGCTGGCTGAACGGCTTGCCGCGCAGGGTCGCCAGCTCGTTCAGTACCTCGGCGTACAGCAGGGCGAGGCTGTCGAAGATGCAGCGCGCCAGTTCGGCGGCGCTGGCAGGCACCGGCTGCGCGCTGTCGCGACAGGCGGCCTGGATTTCAGCGCTCATGTTATCTGGATTGATAAAACGGTCGTCGTTCGGATTGATCAGGAAACGGCATGCCGGAAGGGTTTCCGTTTCACCGATCAGGGCGGCCAGGTCGCTCACGTTCTGCTCTTTCAGCACCCGCTGCAGCAGCCACAGGCCCATGATGTTTTTCAGCACCCGATAGCGGCCTTCTGCTCCGCCTTCGTTGGTGATATTGGCCGCCAGCGCATCTTCGCTGGTGTACGGGGTTTTGCTCTCAAAGCCCATCAGCGACCAGGTTCCGGAGGAGAGATACGCTGCGTCTTTGCTGGCCAGCGGCGCGGCGATCACCGCGCTGGCGGTATCGTGGCTGGCCACGGCCACTACCCGGATGGGATGACCCTGTGGGCAAATCCAGTGACCGATCACATTGCCCGGATGGGTGGGCGTGCCGAACCAACTCTGCGGTGCGCCGGTCCAGTTGAGCAGGTTCTCGTCCCAGTTATCGGAGTTAATGTTCACCAACTGAGTGGTGGTGGCGTTGGTGTACTCCCAGTTCATCTTGCCGGTCAGCCGATAGCTGAAGTAGTCCGGGATCAGCAGGGCATGGGCGACGTTTGCCACCAGCTCCGGCTGCTGTTCGACCAGCGACCGCAGCTGATACAGGGTGTTAAACGGCAGAAACTGAATGCCGCTGCGCCCGTAGATCTCCGCTTTACCGATCTGGGCTAATGCGTGCGCCATCATCCCGTCGGTACGGCTGTCGCGATAGGAGACCGGCAGGCCGACGCGGTTGCCCTGACGGTCCAGCAGCACGTAATCCACGCCCCAGGTGTCAATCCCGATGCTGTCGATGCGAATCCCTTCTTCGCACACCTTATTCAGCCCGGTGCGGATCTCCGCTTCCAGGCTATCGATATCCCAGCAGTCAAAGCCGTCCTGCTTTTGCAGGCAGTTAACAAAGCGGTGGATCTCACGCAGCGACAGCGTGCGCTGTTCGCGGTGATAGCTCGCCAGCATTACGCGGCCGCTGGATGCGCCTAAATCGACAGCCACACAATGGCGGAAAGTCATGGTCGGAGGTCCTTCTTGGAGTCATTGCTCGAAAGTGTAAGAAGGGGAACAAAAAAGCACCTTCTTGCCACTGACAGGGAATTTGTGCGGCTGGCAAGAAAGCAAAGATGAACGTGAGGGAGTTCACAATTTCTATTATTAGGGCGGATTTTGGGTGGTGTGACGGTGGCCGCATTTCCGGATCTTTGTCGATGTTTCTTAAAAAATCGACAGGGTTTGCGCCAAATGCTGTCAGAAATTTAAGGTAAGAACCGCTGCCCTTAATTACTATTTTGAGAACATTTCTCATTGGTGGTGGCCGTTATGACCGTACTGCACAGCGTGGATTTTTTCCCTTCCGGAGGCTCGCCTGTGGCGATTGAACCGCGACTGCCTCAGGCGGCATTTCCTGAGCATCACCATGATTTCCATGAAATTGTGATTGTTGAACACGGGACCGGGATCCACGTATTTAACGGTCAGCCCTATACCATCAGCGGCGGTACGGTCTGTTTTGTCCGTGACCATGACCGGCACCTGTATGAACATACCGACAACCTGTGCCTGACCAACGTGCTGTACCGTTCCCCGGATGCATTCCAGTTTTTGTCGGGTATCAACCAGCTGCTGCCGCAGGAAAAGGACGGGCACTATCCGTCGCACTGGCGGGTGAACCCCTCCACGCTGCAGCAGGTACGCCAGCTGGTCAGCCAGATGGAGCAGTCTGACGACAATACTGAAACCCATGCGCTCGCCAGCCGCGAACTGCTGTTTATGCAGCTGCTGGTCCTGCTGCGCCGCAGCAGCCTGGTGGAAGGGCTGGAGAATAACGATGCCCGGCTCAATCAGCTGATGGCCTGGCTGGAAGATCACTTCGCCGAAGAGGTGTGCTGGGAGACGCTGGCAGAGAACTTTTCGCTCTCGCTACGCACCCTGCATCGCCAGTTGAAGCAGCACACCGGGCTCACGCCCCAGCGCTATCTGAACCGCCTGCGGCTGATCAAGGCCCGCCATCTTCTGCGCCATACCGATGACAGCGTGACAGATATCGCATATCACTGTGGTTTCGGCGACAGTAACCACTTTTCCACCCTGTTTCGCCGCGAGTTCGAATGGTCCCCGCGCGACATTCGTCAGGGCCGGGATGCGTCACTTCAGTAACGCGAAGGCAATCACCGTTTTTTGACCGCAAACCGGGTAATAATGTCAGGTTGTTCACCGTTGGGGTCAGGATGTGGCAGGACAGTTAATTCTTCGCAGAGCCGATTTTTTTGCCTCTACCGCCCAGGCCGTGGCGGTAGCGGATCGCTATCCGCAAAATGTCTTTGCCGAACATACCCATGACTTTTGTGAGCTGGTGCTGGTGTGGCGCGGCAATGGCCTGCACGTCCTCAACGATCGCCCTTACCGCATCACCCGCGGGGATCTGTTTTACATCCGCGCTGAAGATAAGCACGCCTACGCCTCGGTTAACGATCTGGTGCTGCAAAACGTCATTTACTGCCCTGACCGGCTGCGGCTCAACGTTGACTGGGGGGCGAATATTCCGGGCTTTCTCGATGCCCGCGCCAACCCGCACTGGCGACTGGGCAGCAACGGCATGGCGCTGGTGCGTCCGGTGATCGCCCAGTTGGAGCAGGAGAGCCAGAAGAACGATCCCCACGCGTTCGAACTGTCTGAGCTGCTGTTTGCCCAGTTGGTGTTAACCCTGAACCGCTACCGCTTTGCCACCGATGGCCCCGCCGCCAGCGGGCAGGAGGCGTTGCTGGATAAGTTGATTACCGCGCTGGCGGGCAGCCTCAACCGCAGCTTTGTGCTGGAAAAGTTCTGTGAACAGGAGCAGTGCAGCGAGCGCGCCCTGCGCCAGCAGTTCCGTACCCAGACTGGGATGACGGTCAACCATTACCTGCGCCAGCTGCGGATCTGCCACGCGCAGTATCTGCTCCAGCACACCGAGATGATGGTCAGCGAAGTGGCGATGCAGTGCGGGTTTGAGGACAGTAACTATTTTTCGGTGGTATTTAACCGGGAGATAGGGATGACGCCGGTTCAGTGGCGTCATCGCAGTCGAAAAGCGGCGTAATCAGTTCGCCATGCCGAGGCCGACAATGTTGGCCGCAATAATGATCACCACACAGCCCAGACTCAGCACGCCCACCGGCCGGCGCCCGGCGTTATTCCACTCTTTAAGCACCAGACCCACCAGCCCGCCACACAGCACGTAGAAGCTCATGTGAAGCATCCAGCTCATGTAGTCGAACTGGGCTGGAATGCTGGCATGGCCCCAGGCATAGAAGAAGAACTGCAGATACCACATCAGGCCGCCGAGCGCCGACAGCAGCACGTTGGTGATGATCAGTGATTTAGCCAGCGAGAAATCCGCTTTTACCGACAGATCGTTCACTTTTGCCAGACGAATAAAGCAGAAACCGAGATTAACCAACGCGCCGCCGCCCATGATCACCACGTAGCTTGGCAGGGCGACGTATAGCGGATCGACCCCCAGCGCGGCCGCGGCTTCATGCATCGGTTTGGCGGCGTTCATCGCAAATGACATACCGGCCGAGAAGATGCCGCACATTACCGCCAGCACCAGACCTTTCTTCAGATTGAAGTCCGCAGCTTTGATGCCCATCTTGCGCTCTTTCAACTGACCCGCGCGCGTAACGATACCCACGCCGATCACCGCTACCAGCACGCCTAACAGCGTCATACGGCCACCTTCGGTACTGATGAGCACGTCAAAGTTACCATTCAGGATCGGCGTCATCAGGGTGCCGACAATCAGCGTAATGCCGATCGCGATGCCGATGCCCATCGACATGCCGAGATAACGCATGGTCAGACCGTAGTTGATATTACCGATGCCCCACATCGCGCCGAACATAAAGACCGGCAGCAGGGTTGAGGCGTTAAAGGAGGAGAAATAGCCCCAGAAATCGGGCAGCAGGATGGCGCTGATGGTCCAGGGCAAAATCAGCCATGACACCGTACCGCCAACGGACCACATGGTTTCCCATGACCAGTGTTTCACCTTTTTAAACGGGGCATAGAAACAGGCTGCACTGGCTGCACCTATCAAATGCCAGAAAATACCCATCGTAATTGCATGATTCATTTTTACATCCTCATCGTTTTTATATGTCGTTGTCTTCCTGTCGACTTGATGAGTGTAAAAATTAAGCGGTAAGAGAACCTTCGGAGGATTGCCGCGTTTTGCTTTCTGATGGCAACGAACACGTTAACCGCGTGAGGAGACTCACAATTTCGCTTTCATAACCAGACGTTATAACCTTATTAGAACTACGGCATTGATAAACATTTTCAATATCATTTAATTAACTATAATGAACCAACTGCTTACGCGGCATTAACACCTTTGCCGCCCGACAATAATGGAGATGATTATGAGTTATACCCTGCCATCCCTGCCGTACGCTTATGACGCACTGGAGCCGCATTTCGACAAGCAGACGATGGAAATCCATCACACCAAACACCACCAGGCTTATGTCAACAACGCTAACGCTGCACTGGAAAGCCTGCCGGAATTCGCTGACCTGTCTGCAGAAGAGCTGATCGCTAAACTGGATCAACTGCCAGCTGACAAGAAAACTGTACTGCGCAACAACGCAGGCGGTCATGCGAACCACAGCTTCTTCTGGAAAGGCCTGAAAACCGGCACCACCCTACAGGGTGACCTGAAATCCGCTATCGAGCGCGACTTCGGTTCCGTTGATAACTTCAAAGCTGAGTTTGAAAAAGCCGCTGCAACCCGCTTCGGTTCTGGCTGGGCGTGGCTGGTGCTGAAAGGCGACAAACTGGCTGTGGTTTCTACCGCGAACCAGGACTCCCCGCTGATGGGTGAAGCAGTTTCTGGCGCATCCGGTTTCCCAATCGTGGGCCTGGACGTGTGGGAACACGCTTACTACCTGAAATTCCAGAACCGTCGTCCAGACTACATCAAAGCATTCTGGGACGTCGTGAACTGGGACGAAGCAGCAGCGCGTTTCGCCGCTAAAAAATAAGGTTGCATTGCCGCCTGTGAGAAGCGAGTCTGATGACTCGCTTTTTTTGTCTCTGCAGAAAGGAGCAGCGATGCACTATCCGGTGAATGTTTTTACAGGCAAGGTCAGGGATTACGACGGCAGCCGTCCGAGCGCCATTGCCAAACGCCAGGTTGACGGTGAACTGATGTTGACCGACCTGGGGCTGGCAGGCGATGAGCAGGCCGAAAAGAAAATTCACGGCGGGCCAGAGCGCGCGCTGTGCCACTATCCGCGAGAACACTATCAGCACTGGGCGCGCGAGTATCCCGCTCAGGCCGATCTGTTTGTCGCCCCCGCTTTTGGCGAGAACCTCTCTACCGATGGGATGACGGAGCAAAACGTCTTTATCGGCGATATCTTCCGCTGGGGAGAAACGCTAATCCAGGTCACTCAGCCGCGTTCACCTTGCTTTAAGCTCAACTATCATTTTGGCATCAGTGATATGTCGGCCCAGCTGCAAAACGCAGGTAAAACCGGCTGGCTGTATCGCGTGGTGCTGGCGGGCAATGTCTCCGCCGATGCCCCCCTGGAACTGGCTTCCCGTCTGAGCGACGTGTCGGTTTATGATGCCTGTGCCATTGCGTGGCATATGCCGTTTGATGACGATCAGTACCGGCGTCTGCTATCGGCGGCGGGCTTGTCCACCAGCTGGACACGAACGATGCAAAAGCGCCGCATTAGCGGCCAGATCGAAGATAATTCTCGCAGATTGTGGGGAAGTTGAGAGTCAGGCCGGGTAGGGCATAGCCGCCACCCGGCACAACACAGGCTACGAACGTTTATACAACGGCAGCCACAGGGTTAAACGCAACCCACCCAGCGGGCTGTCATCGGCTTTCACCCAGCCGCGATGCTGCTGAATGGCGGTCTCGACAATCGCCAGACCCAACCCGGTGCCGCCAGATTCACGGTCGCGGGCCTCGTCGGTACGGTAGAACGGACGGAAAATCTGCTCGCGATCTTCCGGGCTCACGCCAGGACCGTCATCATCCACGTTGATGGTGATACCGTCTTTATCCACCGCAAATGCAACCTCAATTTTGGTATGCGAGTAGCGCAGGGCGTTGCGCACGATATTCTCCAGCGCGCTTTCCAGCGTGTTGGGGTTACCGTACAGCGGCCAGGGCCCTGGTGGGAAGTTGACGGTGAACGATTTACCCACCTGTTCCGCTTCGAAGGCGGCGTTGTCCAGCACCTCATGCCACAGGTGATTGGCTTTCACCGTTTCGCTGACCAGCGCGTTCTTCTGCTGATTGCGCGACATCACCAGCAGGTCGTTGATCATGCTGTCCAGACGGTGCGCTTCCGTTTCGATACGTTCCAGCTCTTTGCTTTCACCACTGCGGCGGCGCAGCAGGGCGGTGCCCAATTGCAGACGCGTCAGCGGGGTACGCAATTCATGTGAGATATCCGAAAGCAGACGCTGCTGAGTGGTCATCATCCGCTCAAGCGCCGTCACCATCTGGTTAAAACTGGCACCTGCCGCTAAAAATTCCTGCGGGCCGGCTTCCAGTTCCGGGTGCTGCCGCAGGTTGCCCTGCGCGACTTCATCCGCCGCGTTTTTCAGCTTACGCGCCGGTTTCGCCAGACTCCAGGCCAGCCACAGCAGCAGTGGTGAGCTGACCAGCATGGTGACAATCAGCAGCAGTAGCGGACGGTCAAACAGCAGGTTGATAAAGTCGGACTGGGAGTTGCTTGCCGGGCGAATCAGATAGAGCTGGTAGTTATCTTCCCCGTCACTGACGGAAAAAGGGCCCACCATCTCTACGCGACCGTATTTTTTCTTTTGCGGATGATCGGCGTTATCCGCCTGGCCAATGAAGTTGCGAATGATCTGCATTTCATTGCGCTCCGCGCCGATCACGCGCCCTTCGCTGGTGACCAGCAGCAGGCGTTGTCCGGGCGGCGCCCACTTATCGATGGCGCGAAACAGCCTGCGCCACCACATCAAATCGTTGGGCGGATCGATGGCCAGTTCGGCTTCTACGTGCTGCTCGATCATCACACCCTGACGTTGCTCGCTGTCGAGGAGCTCCGTCATCTGGCGTGAGTCGAGTTTGGGTAACATCAAAACCAGCATTAAAACCAGTGCCAGCGTCAGCCAGAAGATGGCGAAGATGCGGGCGGTTAAGCTGCCTATCATGAAGCGGAAACCATCAGATAACCGCGCCCACGCAGGGTTTTAAACCACGGGTGACCGTCTTTACGCTCCGGCAGTTTACGGCGCAGGTTAGAGATGTGCATATCAATAGCGCGGTCGAACGGCGTCAGGCGTTTACCCAGTACTTCCTGGCTTAAATGCTCGCGCGATACCACCTGGCCGAGATGCTGTGCCAGCAGATAAAGCAGGGTGAACTCGGTGCCGGTAAGCTCCAGCGCCTGGCCGTCAAAATTGGCTTCCTGGCGACCTGGATTGAGGCTCAGGGAGTCGACTTCCAGCGTTGGCGAGCTGTTGTCGGTATTCTGCTGCTGCTCGCTCCAGTGAGAACGGCGCAGGATGGCACGAATACGCGCGACCAGCTCACGGTCGTTAAACGGTTTAGGTAAATAATCATCGGCACCCAGCTCAAGGCCGAGTACGCGATCGAGTTCGCTGCCGCGCGCGGTCAGCATAATCACGGGGGTCTGGTGTGTCTGGCGTAGCTCTTTAAGCGTGTCGATACCGTTCTTCTTCGGCATCATGACATCGAGCAAAAGTAAATCGATGCTATCGTCGAGCTGGCTTAGCGCCTGCTCCCCATCATGGGCAACCGATACATCAAAGCCTTCCATGTCGAGCAGCTCCTTCAACAGGGATGTCAGCTCTCGGTCATCATCAACTAACAGGATTTTATTCATTCTTTAAATACCTCCGAGGCAGAAATTACGTCATCAAGGCTCTCTAATCCATGACTTTACGTTGTTTTACACCCCCTGACGCATGTTTGCAGCCTGAATCGTAGACTGTCTCTCGTTGAATCGCGACACGAAAGATTTTGGGAGTATGTGATGCGCATAGTTACCGCTGCCGTCATGGCCTCAACACTGGCGTTCAGTGCATTTAGCCAGGCTGCTGAAGCTATCACCGGCGATAACCGCCCCTCAACGGAGGGTGTTGTGCAGCACAGCGGCCAGGTCAATATGTTTGACGGCATAAGTTTAACCGAACATCAGCGCCAACAGATGCGCGATCTTATGCACCGGGCCCGGCATGACCAGCCCCCTGTTAATGTTAGCGAAATGGAGACAATGCATAGCCTTGTCACCGCAGAAAATTTTGATGAAAGCGCTGTACGCGCTCAGGCAGAAAAGATGGCGCAGGAGCAGGTTGCTCGCCAGGTCGAAATGGCCAGGGTCCGCAACCAGATGTTTCACCTGCTAACGCCTGAGCAGCAAGCGGTTTTGAACCAGAAACACCAGCAACGTATGGACCAGTTGCGTGAGGTTGCACGGATGCAGAAGAAGTCTGAATCGACGCTTTTTAGTAGCAATACCCGTAGTAACCAGTAACCCTGTTTTTCCTTGCCATAGACACCATCCCTGTCTTCCCCCACATGATGTGGGGGTTTTTTTTGCCCTTCATTCAAATGTGTTAACCGTTTATTCATCTTATTGCCTCCCCTGCATCCGTTATACTAGCGGCATAGCATGTCAGGAGTGTTTATGAATCAAACTTATGCGCGGCTGGTCAGCCGGGCGGCAATCGCGGCGACGATCATGGCGTCGTGCCTGCTAGTGATCAAAATTTTTGCGTGGTGGTATACCGGTTCGGTCAGTATTCTGGCGGCACTGGTCGATTCGCTGGTCGATATCGCCGCCTCGGTCACTAACCTGTGGGTGGTGCGCTATTCACTGCAGCCGGCGGATGAAGAGCACACCTTTGGTCACGGTAAAGCCGAGTCGCTTGCCGCACTAGCGCAAAGTATGTTCATTTCCGGCTCGGCGTTGTTTCTGTTTTTGACCGGGTTTCAGCACCTGTATACCCCGTCACCGATGAAAGAACCGGGCGTTGGGATGATCGTTACGCTTATCGCACTTATTAGCACAATCGTTCTGGTAACGTTCCAGCGCTGGGTGGTGCGAAAAACGCAAAGCCAGGCGGTACGGGCAGATATGCTTCATTATCAGTCTGATGTTATGATGAACGGCGCTATTCTTATTGCGCTCGGTCTGGCCTGGTATGGCTGGCACCGGGCCGATGCGTTATTTGCGTTAGGGATTGGGATCTATATCTTATACAGTGCCTTACGCATGGGTTACGAAGCAGTGCAATCGCTTCTTGACCGTGCTTTGCCCGACGCAGAACGGCAAGAAATCTTTGAAATCGTCATCTCCTGGCCAGGCGTCAGTGGGGCACACGATCTTCGCACGCGGCAGTCAGGGCCGACCCGCTTTATTCAGATTCATTTAGAAATGGAAGACAACCTGCCGCTCGTTCAGGCCCATCTGGTGGCTGAGCAAGTTGAGCAAGCGATTTTGCGGCGTTTCCCGGGTTCGGATGTCATTATCCACCAGGATCCCTGCTCGGTTGTACCCAGGTCAGACAACAAGCATTTTGAGCTTTCGTAATTCGTTGTAAAAAAGTGAGCCGGGCCAGCATTTTGTGGAAAAATAACCGCCATGTGGGCTGACCTGAATCAATTCAGCTGGAAGTGATTGATATACTATTTGCAGTATTCGTTGGTCGATAGACGTCTTCCGGCAACAGATTTCATTTTTGCATTCCTAAGTTCAGAGGTAGTCATGATTAAGAAAATCGGTGTGTTGACAAGCGGCGGTGATGCGCCCGGCATGAACGCAGCAATTCGTGGCGTGGTTCGCGCGGCGTTGACGGAAGGTCTTGAAGTTTTTGGTGTCTATGACGGTTACCTTGGCCTGTACGAAGATCGTATGGTACAGCTCGACCGCTACAGCGTGTCTGACATGATTAACCGTGGCGGCACCTTCCTGGGCTCTGCACGTTTCCCGGAATTCCGCGAAGAGCACATCCGTCAGGTGGCTATCGAGAACATGAAGAAACGCGGTCTGGATGCATTGGTGGTAATCGGCGGTGACGGCTCCTATATGGGTGCAAAACGTCTGACTGAAATGGGCTTCCCGTGCATCGGCCTGCCAGGCACCATCGATAACGACATCAAAGGAACGGATTACACCATCGGCTTCTTCACCGCGCTTGGCACGGTTGTTGAAGCGATTGACCGTCTGCGCGACACCTCCTCTTCTCACCAGCGTATCTCCATCGTTGAAGTGATGGGCCGCTACTGTGGCGACCTGACGCTGGCAGCGGCCATTGCGGGTGGCTGTGAGTTTGTGGTGGTGCCAGAAGTAGAATTCAGCCGTGAAGACCTGGTCGCCGAGATCAAAGCCGGGATCGCTAAAGGTAAAAAACACGCCATCGTTGCTATCACCGAGCACATCTGTGACATCGAAGAGCTGGCGCGTTACATCGAAACCGAAACTAAGCGCGAAACCCGCGCCACCGTTCTCGGCCACATCCAGCGCGGTGGCTCCCCGGGTCCTTACGACCGTATCCTGGCCTCCCGTATGGGTGCGTACTCCATTGAGCTGCTGCAGCAGGGCTTCGGCGGTCGTTGCGTCGGTATTCAGAACGAAAAACTGGTTCACCATGACATCGTTGACGCAATTGAAAGCATGAAGCGTCCGTTCAAAGGTGACTGGCTGGACTGCGCGAAAAAACTGTATTAATTGAATGGGTAACGCCGGGTGGCGGCTTCGTTTACCCGGCCTACGATTCGTGCTTTTGTAAGCCGGGAAGGCGTAGATGCCACCCGGTTTTTTTTCGCTTCCTGCCTATTTATTCCCCAACGTTATATCCAATCTTTTTTTATTCTTTAATCATTGGTGAGCTTTCTGGCACGCTGCACTCATCAAAAACATCATTAAGCGAGTTGGACGATGAACAAATGGGGTGTGGGGTTTACTTTATTGCTGGCATCGACCGGCGTTCTGGCAAAGGATATCCAGTTACTGAACGTGTCTTACGATCCGACACGTGAACTGTACGATCAGTACAACAAAGCGTTCGCGGCGCACTGGAAACAGGAAACCGGCGACAACGTGGTGATCCGCCAGTCGCACGGCGGTTCCGGTAAGCAGGCAACGTCGGTCATTAACGGTATCGAAGCCGATGTCGTGACCCTGGCGCTGGCTTACGACGTGGATGCCATCGCGGAACGCGGACGCATCGATAAGAACTGGATTAAACGCCTGCCGGACAACTCCGCACCGTACACCTCCACCATCGTTTTCCTGGTGCGTAAAGGCAACCCGAAACAGATCCACGACTGGAATGATCTGGTGAAGCCTGGCGTATCCGTGATCACCCCAAACCCGAAAAGCTCCGGTGGCGCACGCTGGAACTATCTGGCAGCCTGGGGCTACGCCCTGCATCACAACAATGGCGATCAGGCTAAAGCGCAGGATTTCGTAAAATCGCTGTATAAAAACGTTGAAGTGCTGGACTCCGGCGCGCGTGGTTCAACCAACACCTTTGTGGAACGCGGTATTGGTGACGTGCTGATTGCGTGGGAAAACGAAGCGCTGCTGGCCACCAACGAGCTGGGCAAAGACAAATTTGAAATTGTCACCCCGAGCGAATCGATTCTGGCTGAACCGACCGTTTCCGTTGTCGACAAAGTCGTGGATAAGAAAGGCACACAGGCCGTGGCCGAAGCCTATCTGAAGTATCTCTACACGCCAGAAGGCCAGGAGATCGCTGCGAAGAACTACTACCGTCCACGTGATGAAGCGGTGGCGAAGAAGTACGAAAATGCCTTCCCGAAACTGAAGCTGTTCACTATCGATCAGGAGTTCGGCGGCTGGACCAAAGCGCAGAAAGAACACTTCTCGAATGGCGGCACCTTCGATCAGATCAGCAAACGCTAAACACAAATAGCCTCATCAGGCCCGGTACGCCTCGCGCGACCGGGCTTTTTTGTTTGTCATCATTTTGCGTTACTCTTTCATCTCATTCGGAAAAAGGAAACGCGTCATGAAAAAAGCAGCTTTTATCCTCCTGGCGCTGGTGGCGATCGCCATTGTGGCGGGGGGGATTTTCCGGATGAAGGCGGGCGACCCCGATGCGTTACGCGACATTGTCCTCGACCAGTGCTTGCCTGGTCAGCTGCAGCAGCGCAATCCTGCCCCTTGCGCCCAGGTGAAACCGGATGCCGGTTATGCGGTGTTAAAAGATCGCAACGGACCGCTGCAGTATCTGTTGATGCCCACTTACCGTATCAATGGCACGGAAAGCCCGCTGCTGACACAGGCTAACACCCCCAATTTCTTCTGGCTGGCGTGGCAGGCGCGCAGCTTTATGCGTGTGAAGCACGGCGCGGATATTCCTGACAGCGCGGTGTCGCTGACGATTAATTCCCGCACCGGGCGGACGCAAAACCATCTGCATATCCACATCTCCTGCCTGCGCCCGGACGTGCGTGCGGCGTTGAATGCGCATCAGGCGCAAATCAGCACCCAGTGGCTGCCGTTTCCTGGTGGTCTGGAAGGGCATACGTATCTGGCGCGCCGGGTAACGGATGCGGAGCTGGTTAAGCGCAGCCCGTTTATCATGCTGGCAGAGGAGGTACCCGATGCGCGCCAGCACATGGGGCGCTACGCCATGGGGATGGCGCAGCAGGCGGATGGGTCGTTTATCCTGCTGGCGACCGAGCGTAATCTGCTGACGCTTAACCTCGCAACCGCTGAGGAATTGCAGGATCATCAATGCGATATCCTGAATTGACCCCACCATAAATGGCGTTTACAGAGGCAAACGCTCCTCGTAGACTTGCTGAAAAAATCTACAGGAGACAGGTATGTCGCTCTGGTTTACTCACCCGCTGTTTCTGCCCTCGCTGATTATCCTGGTCACTATCGTGCTGTGGGCGACGGCGCTACTGCCGGAATTTCTTACCGCGCTGCTGTTCTTTACCGCGGCGATGATTGCCCGAATTGCCCCGCCGGATGTCATTTTTGGCGGTTTTGCGTCGTCCGCCTTCTGGCTGGTGTTCAGCGGATTTGTGCTCGGCGTGGCGATCCGCAAAACGGGACTGGCGGACAGGGCGGCGCGAGCGCTGTCAGCCAGGCTGACCGATTCCTGGGTGCAGATGGTGGCGAGCGTGGTGTTGCTCAGCTACGCGCTGGCGTTTGTGATGCCGTCTAATATGGGGCGTATCGCGCTGCTGATGCCGATTGTGGCGGCGATGGCGAGGCGAGCAAGCATTGCCGATGGCTCCCGGGCGTGGTTTGGCCTGGCGCTGGCCGTCGGGTTTGGCACCTTCCAGCTTTCCGCTACCATTCTGCCTGCCAACGTGCCCAATCTGGTGATGAGCGGCGCGGCGGAAGGGTCGTACGGCATTCATCTCAACTATGTGCCGTACTTGCTGCTGCACACCCCGGTGCTGGGCGTTCTGAAAGGACTCATTCTGATCGGCCTGATCTGCTGGCTGTTTCCCGGCGCCCCGAAACCGGCGCAGGATCTTGCGCCACCGGAGCCGATGGGGCGCGATGAGAAGCGGCTGGCCTGGCTGCTGGCGGTGGTGTTGGTGATGTGGGTGACGGAGAGCTGGCACGGGATTGGCCCGGCGTGGGTCGGGCTTGCGGCTTCGCTGGTGGTGCTGCTGCCGCGCGTGGGGTTCATCACCGGCGAGGAGTTTTCGACCGGGGTGAACATGCGCACCTGCATCTACGTGGCGGGCATTCTTGGGCTGGCGATCACCGTGACGCAGACAGGGATTGGCCGGGCGGTGGGCGAGGCCTTGCTGCAGGTAATGCCGCTGGATGCCGACAATCCGTTCACCAGCTTCCTGGCGCTGACCGGTATCACCACGGCGCTGAATTTTATTATGACCGCGAACGGCGTGCCGGCGCTGTACACCACGCTGGCGCAGAGCTTCTCGGACGCGACCGGTTTTCCGCTGCTGTCGGTGATTATGATTCAGGTACTGGGCTATTCCACGCCGCTGCTGCCGTATCAGGCGTCGCCGATTGTGGTGGCGATGGGGTTAGGCAAAGTGCCGGCGCGGGCGGGGATGTTGCTCTGCCTGGCGCTGGCGATCGCCACCTGGCTGGTGCTGGTGCCGCTGGATTATCTGTGGTTCAGGATCCTGGGACAGCTGTAAAAAAAGCCCGGTAGCGCTGGCGCTGACCGGGCCTTGTTCATCGGCAAACAGCGATTACGCCTGTTTAGCCGCTTCTGCTGCTTTAACGATCACCGCGAAAGCGTCAGCTTTCAGGGATGCACCGCCAACCAGCGCGCCGTCGATATCCGGCTGGGTGAACAGCTCAGCTGCGTTCGCTGCATTTACGGAACCGCCGTACTGGATGATCACTTGCTCAGCCACTTTCGCGTCGGCTTTAGCAATGTGGTCACGGATAAATTTGTGCACTGCCTGAGCCTGCGCAGGGGTTGCTGATTTGCCCGTACCGATTGCCCAGACGGGTTCGTAAGCGATAACTGCGCCTTCGAACGCGCTCGCGCCCTGCGTTGTCAGTACCGCGTCGATTTGACGTGCGCAAACTTCTTCAGTTTTGCCCGCTTCGTTTTCTGCTTCGGTTTCACCGATGCACAGAACCGGCACCAGGCCTTGCTCTTTCACCACGGCAAATTTCTTCGCGATGAACTCGTCGGATTCTTTGTGGTAAGTACGACGTTCAGAGTGACCGATGATGATGTATTTCGCGCCGATATCTTTCAGCATTTCAGCGGAGGTTTCACCGGTGAATGCGCCAGACAGGTTAACGTCAACGTTCTGCGCGCCCAGAATGATATGGCTACCGTCAGCAGCGTGTTTAGCCAGATCCAGATACATGTCCGGTGGAGCGATCGCAACGCCGCAGCCGGTCACGCCAGCCAGCTCTTTACGCAGATTCGCAACCAGTTCATTTACCATGTGGCGGCTGCCGTTGAGTTTCCAGTTACCCATCACTAAAGGATGTCGCATTTCATTTCTCCACGCTACAAGAGCGAATTAAGGATTATGGCCGCCCTGAAGGGCAGCATGGTCTGTGAATCAGTATAGAGATTTTCCCTCGAAAGGCTTTGCTTTTTGTCATTAATTCGCCCCACCGAGCGTCTCAGATAACGCCAGCTTAATCGGTTCAACAGCGAAGGTCAGCCCCTTTTCGCCGTTGTCTGCCACCACATAGCGAACCGCACCTTCCGTTTCGGCGTAGTAGCGCTTATTTTTGCCTGCCGACAGCAGTTTTTGCAGTTTTTTCTGGCTCTGGGATGGGGTCAGCGCGGGGGTAAAGGCGCGTAAAATCGCGCTCATGTACTCCAGCGCTTTGGCTTTTGCGGCTTTTTGTTCTGGTCCCTGAATCGGCAGCCAGGTGATCTGCATGCTCTTAATTTTTAGCGTACCGCGCTCCAGCGCGGTAGAAGCATACAGATTTTCATTAATCTTACTGGCGGCGCGGGTCAGATTCGGGGTATCCCGGGCACCGTCAATGGCACGAAACTCGCTAAGCGGAAGCCGGGGGTTGTTGCTATTGAACGTCTCCCGAAAGAGGCTAATGGACTGATCAAATGACGGCGCACCCGGCATCACATAAGGTGCGGTTGCGGGCGCGGAGGTCTGCGCTGCGCGCACAGAAATGCCCGCACCCAGCAGTGTTAAACTCAGCCAAATAAAGAGAAACCGCATCTTCATCAATAAAATCCCTGAATGTTACTGCCCACGATTAAAACGGTATCCGGCTGGCTTGTCAAAAGGATGCAACTCCAGGGTAAACTACGCTCCGCTACGATTCTAAGGAACCTGATATGACCATACAGCAGTGGCTGTTCTCATTCAAAGGGCGTATTGGACGCCGTGATTTCTGGATCTGGATAGGCGTCTGGATTGCCGCCATGCTGATCCTGTTTACCCTGGCAAGCCGCGCGTGGTTGAGCACTCAGACCGCTGCGTTTGTGCTGGTCTCTCTGCTGTGGCCGACGTCGGCGGTGTTGGTTAAACGTCTGCACGACCGGGGCCGCTCAGGGCTATGGGCGCTACTGGTTGTTCTGGCGTGGATGCTGCTGGCGGGGAACTGGTCGATGCTGCCGTCGATGTTGCCGTGGGTCGTTGGACGCTTAATTCCCACCATTATTTTTGTGATGATCGTTATCGACCTGGGCGCCTTTGTCGGCACCCAGGGGGCAAATAAATACGGAAAAGATACGATCGACGTGAAGTACCGTTAATTACCAGTAGTGCTCAGCAGTCATATGGCCCGGCCGACGGCGCAAATGTTTGGTCATCTGTCGGGTCGTTTTCAGCAGTTCCTGGGTATCGCGCACCATCTGCGGATTACCGCACAGCATCACATGGCTGGTTTCAGCATTCATCGACAGGCCAACGGCCGCTTCCAGCTCCCCCTTTTCAATCAGCGCGGGCACGCGCCCGGTCAGGGAACCTGCTACCGTTTCGCGACTCACCACGGTCTGAATTTTCAGTTTGCCTTCATAGCGCTTTTGTAATTCCAGCATCAGCGGCAGATAGCTCAAATCGGCGGCATAGCGTGCAGCGTGTACCAGCACGATATTTTTAAAGCGATCCAGATCCTGTCCGTACTGCAGAATAGAGAGATAAGGGCCGATGGCGGTACCGGTTGCCAGCATCCACAGCGTGTCGCAGGCCGGGACTTCATCCAGCACAAAGAAGCCTGCCGCTTCGCTCACAATCTGTATCTCATCGCCGGGCTTCAGCGCCGCCAGTCGTGGGCTCAGTTTGCCATCAGGGACGGTGACCAGATAGAACTCAAGGTCCGGGTTATCCGGCGCGTTAACGTAGGAGTAGGCGCGCTGCACGCGTTCGCCGTCGATTTCCAGCCCCAGCTTGGCGAACTGCCCGGCCGTGAAGGGATGGATGGGAGCATGGACGGTGAGACTAAATAGCGCATCGGTCCAGAATTCTACCTTTTTAACTTTACCTGTTACCCAGTCTGCCATGATCTTCTCCTGTGCTGATTTCTTGTTCTATCTTCCTTACCTGGGGGAGAGATTTCCAGCCCGCGCGGGCCGGAAAGCTCAATTGATCAAACGGTATTACAGAATGTGGGTCTGCACGTCGGGATCTTTGCGGTCCAGATAGTGAATCGACTGGATGCGGCGGATGGTGCGCGATTTGCCGCGGATCAGCAGCGTTTCGGTGGTCGCCATATTGCCTTTGCGGCTGATGCCGTCCAGCAGATCGCCTTTGGTGATGCCGGTGGCCGAGAAGATGACGTTATCGTTGCGCGCCATGTCATCCAGCTGCAAAACGGTATTGGCTTCGATACCCATGGCGGCACAGCGTGCCAGCTCCTGCTCACCGATACGACGGTTCTCTTCGCTGTCGCCTTTTACCTCATGACGCGCCAGCAGGCGGCCCTGCATATCCCCATCCAGAGCGCGGATTGCCGCAGCTGAAACCACACCTTCCGGTGCGCCGCCGATCCCGTACAGCACGTCGACTTCACTGTCCGGCATGCAGGTGAGGATCGAGGCCGCTACGTCGCCATCGGGGATCGCAAACACGCGCACGCCCAGCTGCTGCATATGCGCAATCACGGCATCATGACGGGGTTTCGCCAGAATGGTGACGGTCAGCTCAGTCAGTGGTTTATCCAGCGCGGCGGCAACGTTACGCAGGTTATCCGCCAGCGGCAGGTTCAGGTCGATTGCGCCTTTAGCCCCTGGTCCGACAATCAGCTTTTCCATGTACATATCTGGCGCATTGAGGAACGAACCTTTATCGCCCACCGCCAACACTGCGAGCGCGTTGGCCTGACCCATGGCGGTCATGCGGGTGCCTTCAATCGGATCGACGGCGATATCCACCGCATCGCCGTTGCCGGTACCGACTTTTTCACCAATAAACAGCATTGGCGCTTCGTCAATTTCGCCTTCACCAATCACGATGGTGCCGTCAATGTTGACCTGGTTGAGCATAATGCGCATCGCATGAACGGCAGCCCCGTCCGCGATATTCTTATCGCCGCGGCCAAGCCACTTGTAGCCCGCCAGGGCGGCAGCTTCGGTTACGCGGGAAAATTCGATAGCAAGTTCACGTTTCATTGGGTACTCGTGCAGTCAAAAGGGATTGCACGAAGTTTCTCACAGAGTGGGAAGGGTGCGGCCTGATGCCCTCACCCTCTCCCACAGGGAGAGGGAACCTGAATACCCTCTCCCTGTGGGAGAGGGCAGGGTGAGGGGAAGTATTACGACTCGTCGTGATCTTCCCACGCCAGCGCGCGTTTCACCGCTTTCTTCCAGCCGCTGTAGCGGAAGTTGCGCTCGGTGGTCTCGATGCCTGGACGGAATTCGCGCTCGATGACCGCTTTTTCCTGCAGCTCGTCGAGGTTCTGCCAGAAGCCCACCGCCAGACCGGCAAGGTACGCCGCACCCAGGGCCGTTACTTCACGGACTTCCGGACGCTCCACGCGGGTGCCGAGAATGTCGGACTGGAACTGCATCAGGAAGTTGTTCGCCACCGCGCCACCGTCCACGCGCAGGGCGTGCAGACGAATGCCGGAGTCAGCCTGCATCGCTTCCAGCACGTCGCGGGTCTGATAGGCGATAGATTCCAGCGTCGCGCGGATGATGTGGTTCGAGTTCACCCCACGCGTCAGGCCGAAAATCGCGCCGCGAGCATACGGATCCCAGTACGGAGCACCCAGCCCGGTAAACGCCGGTACCACGTACACGCCGTTGGTGTCTTTCACTTTGGTGGCGAAATACTCAGAGTCGAACGCGTCGCTGATAAGCTTCATCTCGTCGCGCAGCCACTGAATGGATGCGCCTGCCATAAACACCGCGCCTTCCAGAGCGTAGTTCACTTCCCCACGCGGACCGCAGGCGATGGTGGTCAACAGCCCATGTTCGGACTTCACCGCTTTCTCGCCGGTGTTCATCAGCATAAAGCAGCCGGTGCCGTAGGTGTTTTTCGCCATCCCTTCCTTCACGCACAGTTGGCCAAACAGCGCCGCCTGCTGGTCACCGGCGATCCCGGCGATAGGAATACGGGTGCCGCCTTTACCGCCGATATTGGTCTGGCCGTAAATTTCCGAGGACTTGCGCACCTGCGGCAGCATGGCACGCGGGATGTCCAGCACCTCCAGCATTTTGTCGTCCCAGTCCAGCTGATGGATGTTGAACAGCATGGTGCGCGAGGCGTTGGTGTAATCGGTCACGTGTACGCGGCCCTGGGTCATCTTCCAGACCAGCCAGGTATCCACGGTGCCGAACAGCAGTTCACCGCGTTTGGCACGCTCGCGGGAGCCTTCCACGTGGTCGAGGATCCACTTCACTTTGGTACCCGAGAAGTACGGGTCGACCACAAGGCCAGTGGCGCTGCGGACATACTCTTCCATGCCGTCGCGCTTCAGCTTCTCGCAAATTTCTGCAGTACGGCGGCACTGCCAGACGATGGCGTTGTAGATCGGTTTCCCGGTTTCACGCTCCCAGACAATCGCCGTTTCGCGCTGGTTAGTAATACCGATTGCCGCAATCTCATCGGAACTGATGTCCGCTTTCGCCAGCACTTCGACCAGAGTCGAGCTTTGTGAAGCCCAGATCTCCATCGGGTCGTGTTCAACCCAGCCTGGCTTAGGATAAATTTGCTCGAATTCGCGCTGTGATACGCTGACGATATTCGCGTCATGATCCATCACGACAGCGCGGGAGCTGGTCGTGCCCTGGTCGAGCGCAACGATATATTTTTTGTCGGTCATAGTGAGGTCCCGTAGTCAGATTACAGCGAAGCGTTTTGTTGTGTGCCGGAGGTCGTGTCCTTCTCCTCGGCAATACAGGTGTCGCACGGCAAGTGGCGGCCAATCAGCTTACGATAGCCGAATGCGCCCAGCGCAGCACCTACAATGGGGCCGAACAGCGGCACCAGGAAGTAAGGAATGTCTTTTGCGCCAGTGAAGGCAACGTCGCCCCAGCCTGCAAAGAAGGCGAAGGTTTTCGGTCCGATGTCACGCGCCGGGTTCATGGCGAAGCCGGTCAGCGGACCCATCGATGCGCCGATAACCGCAATCAGCAGGCCAATCAGCAGCGGTGCCAGCGGGCCACGCGGAATGCCGTTGCCATCATCGCCCAGTGCCATGATGACGCCCATCAGGATAGCGGTAATCACCATTTCAACCGCGAAGGCCTGCACAAAATTAATGTGTGGGTTGGGATAGGTCGAGAAGATGCCCGCCAGTTCCAGACTTTCGGCACTACCGCGTACCATGTGGTGCGTCTGTTCAAAGTCGATAAACAGATTGTAATAGAGCCCGTAAACCAGCGCCGCCGCGCTAAAAGCACCGGCAAACTGCGCCACGATAAAGGGCGCGACTTTACGTCCGTCAAAGCAGGCAAACAGCCATAGCGCAATGGTCACAGCAGGGTTCAGGTGCGCACCGGAAACACCCGCCGTCAGGTAGATGGCCATCGCCACGCCCAGACCCCAGATCACGCTGATTTCCCACTGGCCGAAGCTGGCGCCCGCCACCTTCAGCGCCGCCACACATCCGACACCGAAGAAAATAAGTAATCCGGTACCCAGAAACTCGGCGATGCACTGACCTTTTAAGGTTGAGGTTTCACTCATAATCGGATCCTGAAAGAAAATTTATGGTTATTATTCGTGTGGCCATGGTCATACCAGCCCACTCGTTCTGTAGATATAGTGTTAATTTATCGTTAACGAGCAAAAACGAGAAATATCGAAATCAAAATGTGTGTACTGCGTCAATAAAATGAGCGATAACGCGCCATGAAGTGAGCGGAGAAGCAGCGGAGTGGTAGGTGGCAGAAGCATTTCATTAACTAAAGTATTAACAATTTAGAGGTATATGACGCGAACGCACCAGGACGAGGCCGAAAAGTGTGGCAAACCGCAATCTGCGCGGTCTGCCGCTGGACAGGGACGACGGGGCTCCATACAATCGGCACTATATGTTGTGCGCGTTTACATCAAAGCGTCGCCTTGCAATTCAGGAGAGGTAGGATTATGTCGTTAGAAGTGTTTGAGAAACTGGAATCGAAAGTACAGCAGGCGATCGACACCATCACCCTGCTGCAGATGGAAATCGAAGAGCTGAAAGAAAAAAACAACGCGCTGTCGCAGGAAATTCAAACTGCTCAGCACGGTCGTGAAGAGCTGGAGCGTGAAAACCACCAGCTGCGCGAACAGCAGACTGGCTGGCAGGATCGTCTGCATGCCCTGCTGGGACGTATGGAAGAGGTGTAATTCTGCTTCCGACATAAAAAAAGCATCCTCAGGATGCTTTTTTTGTTTCTGCAGGATGCCGGGTTACTCGATATCCAGCGGATCTTCGGAAAGGATAATCCCGGTATTGTCGGCGTAGAGGTGGTCGCCAGAGAAGAATGTCACACCGCCGAAATTGACGCGCACGTCGCTTTCGCCAATGCCTTCACCTGCGGCACCTACCGGAATCGCGGCCAGCGCCTGTATGCCCAGATCCAACTCTTCCAGGTCATCTACCTGACGCACTGCACCATACACCACAAGGCCTTCCCATTCGTTTTGCATGGCAAGACGGGCAAGATCGGCATCGATGAGTGCGCGGCGTACGGAGCCCCCGCCATCGACCAGCAAAATGCGACCACGGCCATTCTGTTCGAGCAGATCGTACAGCAACCCGTTGTCCTCAAAACATTTCACCGTAATGATTTGTCCGCCAAACGACGACCGTCCTCCAAAGTTGGAAAACAGCGGTTCTACGACGTTAACATCTTCCTGGTAGATGTCACAAAGCTCAGAGGTATCGTATTTCATAGGCTTAAGGTTCAGTTGCTGCGAATGATTTCAGTATATCGCGCGAATCGCATTGTTTGCAAAATCATCAATTGTTAATTGATATTTGTCAGCTAATTCAGCGTCTGGCTAAGCACAATTCCAACCACGAACAACAAGTTAGTGAGCAGTGCACCTTTTACCGTGCGTTCGAGCATTGGCGGCATCGCGGACGCACTTTGCTCGCGGATCACGAAACGCGCTTGCTTCACCAGCAGCGGCGCGGCAAGGATAAACAGCCAGCCCCAGACGCTGTGCAGCGACAGCAGATTAAACAGCGCCAGACACAGCATTGCGCCCATCAGCAGGCAGGCGTGGTAGCGTCGCGCATTCACCGGCCCAAAACGTACCGCCAGCGTGTTTTTACCGTTCTGACGGTCGCTGTCGATATCGCGCAGGTTATTAATATTGAGTACCGCCGTCGCCAGCAGACCGCAGGCCGTGGCAGGCAGGAACAGGGCCGGGATCAGGGCGTGAGCCTGTAAATACCCGCTTCCCATTACGCTCAGCCAGCCAAAGAAGACCATCACAGAAATATCACCCAGACCAATATACCCGTAAGGACGGGTGCCTACGGTGTAGGTGATTGCGGCAACAATCGCCAGCACGCCCATCACGAGGAAGCCAACCACATCGGCGGGGGTTTTACAGGCCACCAACACCAGCGACAGCCCGGAGAGGCAAATCAGCACCACGGTGATAATGAGTGCCCGCTTCATTTGCGGCTGGGTGATCACTCCTTTCTGCATCCCACGCAGGGGGCCAATCCGGTCGGGTTTATCGCTGCCCTTAACCGCATCGCCATAATCGTTGGCGAGGTTAGAGAGAATTTGCAGTAATCCGGCGGTAATCAGCGCCAGAACGGCAACAAGGGGATCGAAATATCCCTGCCACCAGGCGAGGGCTGTGCCCACCACAATGGCGGCAAAGGCGAGAGGAAGTGTTTTAGGACGTAGGCTTTCCAGCCAGGCTTGCGAACGGCTAATTTCAGTCATAGTTATTATTTGCCAATAAAAATGGGGCTTTTCAGCCCCATCATCAGTGATGAAAATGCATTGAACGCGATTATAGGATAAAACGGCTCAGATCTTCATCTGCTACTAAAGCATCAAGGTGCTTACTCACATAGTCGGCATCAATGGTAATGCTCTGACCATTCAGGTCACTGGCCTCATAAGAGATATCTTCCACCAGACGTTCCAGTACGGTATGCAGACGACGCGCACCGATGTTTTCGGTGGTTTCGTTAACCTGCCATGCCGCCTGAGCGATGCGTTTGATGCCGTCTTCGGTGAATTCAATGTTCACCCCTTCAGTCGCCATCAGCGCTTTGTACTGCACGGTGATAGAGGCATTTGGCTCGGTGAGAATACGCTCGAAATCTTCGGTGGTCAGCGCTTGCAGCTCAACGCGGATAGGCAGACGACCCTGCAGTTCAGGGATCAGATCGGATGGCTTCGCCACCTGGAACGCGCCAGAGGCGATAAACAGGATATGGTCAGTTTTAACCATGCCGTGCTTGGTGGAGACGGTGCAGCCTTCTACCAGCGGCAGCAGGTCGCGCTGTACGCCTTCACGAGACACGTCCGGACCGTTCGATTCACCACGCTTACAGATCTTGTCGATCTCATCGATAAACACGATCCCGTGCTGTTCAACGGCGTCGATAGCGTCCTGCTTCAGCTCTTCCGGGTTGACCAGCTTGGCGGCTTCTTCTTCAATCAGCAGCTTCATCGCGTCTTTGATTTTCAGCTTACGCGGTTTCTGCTTCTGGCCGCCCAGGTTCTGGAACATGGACTGCAGCTGGCTGGTCATCTCTTCCATGCCTGGAGGCGACATAATCTCCATGCCCATAGGCGCAGCGGCGAGATCGATCTCAATCTCTTTATCATCCAGCTGGCCTTCACGCAGTTTTTTGCGGAAAGACTGACGGGCAGCAGAGGGTTCAGCAGGCTGTTCGGCCTGGCCCCAGTTATTTTTTGCCGGTGGGATCAGCACATCCAGGATGCGTTCTTCCGCCATCTCTTCGGCGCGATAGCGGTTTTTCTCGATCGACTGGACGCGCACCATCTTAATTGCAGAATCGGTCAGATCGCGGATGATAGAGTCCACTTCTTTACCGACATAGCCCACTTCGGTGAACTTGGTGGCTTCGACTTTGATGAACGGCGCGTTCGCCAGCTTCGCCAGACGACGGGCGATTTCGGTTTTACCGACGCCGGTCGGGCCGATCATCAGAATGTTTTTTGGCGTCACTTCATGGCGCAGCTCTTCATCGAGCTGCATGCGGCGCCAGCGGTTACGCAGGGCGATCGCCACGGAGCGCTTGGCGTTATCCTGGCCGATGATGTGTTTGTTCAGTTCGCTGACAATTTCGCGTGGGGTCATTTCAGACATGAGAAATCCTTACGCCTTAGACGGCAATTCTTCGATGGTGTGGAAGTGGTTGGTATAGATACAGATATCACCTGCAATATCCAACGCCTTCACAGCGATATCGCGTGCGCTCATGTCGGTATTTTCCAACATCGCGCGGGCAGCGGCCTGGGCGTACGGGCCACCGGAACCGATAGCAATCAGGTCGTTTTCTGGCTGCACCACGTCACCGTTACCGGTGATAATAAGCGAAGCATTTTCGTCGGCAACGGCCAGCAGCGCTTCAAGTTTGCGCAGCATACGGTCGGTACGCCAGTCTTTCGCCAGCTCAACGGCGGCTTTAACCAGATGGCCCTGGTGCATTTCGAGCTTACGTTCGAACAGCTCAAACAGCGTGAAGGCGTCAGCCGTACCGCCTGCAAACCCGGCGATCACTTTGTCGTTATACAGACGACGCACTTTTTTCACGTTGCCTTTCATGACGGTATTACCCAGCGTGGCCTGGCCATCACCGGCAATTACCACCTGGCCGTTACGGCGTACACTTACTATTGTTGTCACGAAGACCCCCTGGTTTACATAATCGGAATAGGGGCCCCGAGCCAGTGCTCAGGGCTGAATAGAATGATAGATGGGGGGGATTTTGGGGGTTTCAACCCCCGGAGGCGAGTCGAATGCAGTTTGAGTGACCCGCCATCTTCAGACGAGTAATGGTGCTGTCAGCATTATCTTTGCCTTTCACCGGACCTATCACCACGCGATTCCAGCCGTTGTTGGTGGTGATGCGCGAATCAAAGCCTTCAAAGGCCAACTGCGCGCGCACGGTTTCAGCCTGCTCTGCGCCTTTAAATGAACCACACTGCACCATCCAGCGGCGCTCGTCTTTCTTCTCTGCGGTTGGCTTCGGTGGCTCGGTTTCCCGGGTGACCGGTGCCGCCTGCTGGGCTTTCGGCTGCGCTGCGGCCGTGTGCGCTGGCGTTTGCAGCAGATCCTGATACGGCTGCGCAGCGGTGCTTTGCTTCGCAGGCTGCGTTTTTGGCTGCTGCGCAGGTTGCGTCTGCACGGTACGCGGCTGCTGATACGGCTGTTCCGCTACGCGCGGCTGCGCTTTCGGCTGCTGCACCGGTTGGGTCTGCGCCCACTGCTGCTGTTGCTGTTGAGTTTGCTGCTGAACCTGACGCTGGCGTTGCAGCGTTTGCTGGCGTTGCGCCGCCGTCTGTTCATTCCACGGCACCTCGTTAAGCTGCGTAGGCTGCTGGCGCATATCGGCCTGCATCTGTGCCAGCAGTTGGCGCTGTTCGTTGGTTAATTGCGTGGGATCCACGACTTCGCCGCCAGCAGAAGGTTCGGTCGGGGCGCGTACGCCCGGCTGGCGACTTTCAAGCTCTTTAATATAGCGCCAGCGCTCTTCAGGCTTCGGCGGTAAGCCATTACCGACGACCTTTTTGCCCTGCAGTGCTTCCGCTTCTTCTTTTTTATGATGCGTAATGAACCAGAGGCCGCCGATGAACGCGACCAGCACCGCCGCAGCAATCGCCACCATGGCAGGCGAGACAGCAGGCAGACTACGTTGCTGGCTCCGTGAGCTACTCTTTTTGCGTCGCGAAGGTGCCGGCTGGCCGCGACGTACATAATCTCGTTGTGCCACTATCGTTTCGCTGTATTTATTCGTTTGTCAGCCCGTCATGTTACTTAAGCGGCGGGCCTTTGACCAGTCGAGGAAGTCTGAAAGGCGGTGACTTTACGTCAGCGCCTGGGTGGAACCACGAATGATTAATTCACAGTCCAGCAAGCGTGACCCACTGCTGACGGTTTGCCCGTTAAGCTGATCAAGCAACAGCAGCATCGCTTCACGGCCAATATCATAGCGTGGCTGCGCTACCGTCGAGAGCGGCGGATCGCAAAACTCAGACAATGAAATATTATCGAAACCGATAATAGAGAGATCTTTCGGTACGTTCAGGCCACGGCGTTTTGCGTAAGAGAGCGCACCCAGCGCCATCACGTCGCTGTGGCAGAACACCGCGGTAGGCGGTTCCGGCAGCGCCAGCAGCGCCTCCAGCGCCAACCCGCCGGCGGCATAGGTAAAATCACCGCGGGCTATATAGTGTGGATCAACCGTCACCCCGGTACGACGCAGGGCCTGAACATAGCCCTGCAGGCGATAATGGCACAGCGGCATCTCTTCCGGTCCAGCGATACAGCCGATACGCTTATGTCCCAGATCCTGCAGATAATTCACCGCATTAAATGCGGCGGTGAGGTTATCGATATGGACGGTGGGCAGCTCCAGCTCCGGCGCGAATTCGTTGGCCATCACCATTGGCGGGAGGTTGCGTTGTTCTTCGATGCTGGCATCGAACGGCAGACGTGAGCCGAGCAGCAGCATGCCGTCAATCTGCTTGGTGATAATCAGGTCAATAAAGGTTTTTTCCTGCTGGTTCTGGTGCGCGCAGTCGCCTATCAACACCAGATATCCCGCCGCGGCGGCAGTCACTTCGATGCCGCGGATGATTTCACTGAAAAAGGGATCGCAGATGTCGGGCACAATGACCAGAATGGTGCGGGATTCATTACGCTTGACGTTACGGCCCATCGCCTGGGGCAGATAGCCCACTTCCAGCGCCGCCTGCTCAACGCGATTACGCGTAGTCTGAGAGACTTTATCGGGATTCATTAAGGCTCGGGATACCGTTGCCGTAGAAACATTCGCTTTCAGGGCAACATCTTTCATGGTCGCCGAGGCAACCTCTTTCCTGGACTTCAACCTCTTCTCCTCACAGGCGTATCACCGGTCTTCTGACTCCGTCAGTTTTATCAGATCGTGAATGGAATCGGTTACAGAATTTTCATAAAAAGTGTGAGGCGTGTTGAATTTTTCGATCCGCCTCTCACCGTGATTCAGCTTTCAATGGGATCAACATCAAGTACCCACTTCACTTTTCGCGCGTCTGGCAGGGTATTGATCAGCGTCAGCGCGCCACTAACGATATGTTGCAGACGAACCCGCGAAGGATGCTGCAGCAGGATTTGCCAGCGGTAGCGCCCCCCACGTTTAGCGGCCAGCGCCGGAACCGGGCCTAAAATCCACAGCTGATTATCCACCAGCGGGCTGGCCTGCAGCAGATTGCGCAGCTGCTGGAGAAACAGCGGTGCCTGCTGGTTGTTGTGATCCTCGGCGCGGATAATCACATGGCTGGTCCACGGCGGGAGCTGCAGGGTCTGCCGTTCCGCCAGCGCCTGGTCGGCAAAAGCGTCGTAGCCTTTATGCAGCAGCGTTTGCAGCAGGGGATGATCCGGATGGTGAGTTTGCAGCACCACTTCACCCTGTTTACCCGCGCGCCCGGCCCGGCCCGCCACCTGGGTGTAGAGCTGGGCGAAGCGTTCTGCGGAGCGGAAGTCGGCAGAAAACAGCGCCCCGTCAACGTCCAGCAACGCCACCAGGGTGACATCCGGGAAGTGATGGCCTTTCGCCAGCATCTGGGTGCCAATCAGGATGCGCGCACCGCCGCGGTGCACTTCCGCTAACTGCTGCTCAAGAGCACCCTTGCGGCTGGTGGTGTCGCGGTCAATGCGCGAGATCGCCACGCCAGGGAAGAAGGGCGTCAGCGCATGTTCCAGCTGCTCGGTGCCCAGCCCGACCGGCACCATATGGGTGGAGCCGCACGACGGACACTGACGCGGCACCGGGCGTTGGCTGTCGCAGTGGTGGCAACGCAGATGATGCTGGGCCTGATGCAGGGTGTAGTAATGATCGCAGCGCGGGCATTCGGCAATCCAGCCACAGTCGTGGCACAGCAGCGCGGGGGCAAAGCCGCGGCGGTTCAGAAACAGGATCACCTGGTTGTTGGCCTGCAGATGCTGGCGCATGCGGGTGATGAGCGCCGGGGCCAATCCGGCCTGCACCTGCTGGCCTTTCAGATCCAGCACATGCTGAATGGCCGGACGCGCATTGCCCGCCCGGCGGGTGAGGCGCAGCAGATGGTATTTGCGCTGCTGTACGTTATGCAGGGTTTCCAGCGCTGGGGTGGCGGAGCCAAGAATAATCGGGATCTGCTCGCTGTGCGCGCGGTACACCGCCAGGTCGCGGGCGTGATAGCGCCAACCCTCCTGTTGTTTGTAGGAGCTGTCATGCTCTTCGTCGATCACGATCACGCCCAGATTTTTAAAGGGTGTAAACAGCGACGAGCGGGTACCAATTACAATCGCCGCCTCACCATTTTTGGCTTTCAGCCAGGCGCTGAGACGTTCGCTGTCATTTAACGCGGAGTGCAGTACTTCCACCGGGGCATTAAAGCGCTCGCGAAAGCGGGCGATAGTTTGTGGCGTCAGGCCGATCTCCGGCACCATTACCAGGGCCTGTTTTCCCTGCGCGAGCACATTTTCCAGCACGCTCAGATAGACTTCGGTCTTGCCGGAACCGGTCACGCCCGCCAGTAGCCAGGCAGAGAAACGGTCCGAGGCGCTGTGGATAGCGCCAACGGCGGTGGCCTGCTCGGTATTCAGACGCAGACGATCGCCCGACACCGCAAAGCCGTCGCGCCAGTCGGTCAGCGCGGGTGCTTCGCAGGCCAGTTCGCTCAGCCCTTTTTTACGTAAGCCCTGCAGCGCCGCGTCGTTAAAATCGAGGGCTTCAACCTGATGCCGCCAGATCCGCCCCTGACGCAGGGCCGCCAGTGCCTGCTGCTGTTTCGGGGAGCGTTTCAGGCTGTGAATGTCGACGGCTTGTCCCTGCTCGGTGGCAAACCAGTACCACACCGGCGCATGGCTGGCGTTTTTGCCCTGGCGCAGCAGAATGGGTAACGCGTGAAACAGCACGTCGCCAATGGGATGGTGGTAATAGTCGGCCGCCCACAGCAGCAAACGCCAGACGCTTTGTGAGAAAACCGGTTCGCTGTCCATCACCTCAATAACGCTTTTCAGCTCAGTGATCGGCAACTCGCTTTTCTCGCTGACCGCGACCACCACGCCCACGCGCTGCTGCTTGCCAAACGGCACGTTCACGCGACAGCCCGCTTTGGCCTGTATACCGTCTGGCAGCAGGTAATCAAAGGTGCGGGGAAGCGGAACGGGAAGGGCAACGTGAACAACGGGCATCGAATCTTCCTGACTTGAAAAGTGGCGCGTTAGTATACACATTAGTTGCTGGCGGCGTGCTGATCAGTTTGCATACACAAATCTTATTCTGTATGATTCGCCGCCTTTGATGCGCTTTTTGTCGCGTCAGAGTACATACTATTAACATCGCGTGGTGTCTGGCGTTAGGGCTGGAAGAGCGACGCGGCCTTAACTGAGGTTCTCCCCATGAAAAAAGATATTCATCCTAAATACGAAGAAATTACTGCAAACTGCTCTTGCGGTAACGTGATCACCATCCGCTCTACCGCGGGTCACGATCTGAACCTGGACGTGTGCGGCAAATGCCACCCGTTCTACACTGGTAAGCAGCGTGACGTTGCAACCGGTGGCCGTGTTGACCGCTTCAACAAGCGTTTCAGCATCCCGGGCGCTAAATAAGCTACCCGAAAAAAAGGCGCCGAAAGGCGCTTTTTTTGTTTCTGCACACTGTTCCCCAATGATAATTACCCATCTCCGTATTAAATATATTCACGCCAGTTATATCTCCTCCAAAGGTGAGGTCTGTCTTTATATTCTTTAACTCTCTGCCAGCATGCAGGCGCAAATGGCAAAAAACAAAAGGTTTCCCTCGCTGCGTAAAACTACACTGCGCGCGCCATACATTTTAATTCGTATTGCGTAACTTGTTTTTTTACAGGACGGCATCTTTCTTATTCAGGGAACTTTTTATAATGAAAAGATTTTTATTACTGCTTCCATTAGTATCCTGCATGGTGCAGGCCGGTTATGTCGATTACCGTCATGAGTATTATGACGATGGGCGTAATTATGACCGTGTCTATATGTCACACCG
Source organism: Silvania sp. (assembly GCF_051656365.1). Lineage (NCBI taxonomy): Bacteria > Pseudomonadati > Pseudomonadota > Gammaproteobacteria > Enterobacterales > Enterobacteriaceae > Silvania > Silvania sp. Next base: position 54,892 of record NZ_JBOGBT010000106.1, read on the forward strand.
CTTCGCCACCGGCTTTGGCGTCGCCGTCGAGGCCGTGTCGCGCTCCGATAACAGCCAGTCCAATGATGCGCTGAATAACATGGAGAGTAACAGCAATGAATACACGGCAAGCTATCAATTTAGCTGGCAGAATTTTATCTGGCAGCCGGGTGTCGCCATTGAAATGGGCGATGATATGGCGATCTATAAACCTTATCTGCGGGTGCAATATAATATCGATGAGCGCTGGTGGGCAGCCTTTCGTTATCGCACGGAATATACTCGCCGCAACGCGGACGGGAAAGATGACCGTATGGTCTATCGCCCGGATAGCCTGGATCGGATATAACGTTAATGACTGGATGTTTGAGCTGAACGGTATTTATAAGTTTGCCGACAGCGAGAACCTTTATAATAATAAAAAAGAAGATTATGAATATAACGGTAGGGTGGCATATAAAATCGGTTCATGGGTGCCGTTCGTTGAGGTGGGTAACGTCTCTTCGGGCTATAACACGGCCACCTCTTCAGATCGTCAGACGCGTTATCGCGTCGGTTTAGGCTACAACTTCTAAGGATCTATCCCGCTGAGTAACCCCAGCGGGACTGAACGGTGAGGGCGACACATTTTTGCCTTCGCCGTCTTAGTATTCCCACGTATCCGGGTCGATACCCAGCTCACGCATGATCACCTTCGCTGCTTCCGGAATTTCATCACTGCGCTCTTTGCGCAGGTCTTCATCGTTTGGCAACGGTTGACCGGTAAACGCGTGCAGGAACGCTTCGCACAGCAGCTCGCTGTTGGTGGCGTGACGCAGGTTATTCACCTGACGACGCGTGCGTTCATCGGTGAGGATCTTTAACACCTTCAGAGGAATGGAAACCGTAATTTTTTTTACTTGTTCACTCTTCTTACCGTGCTCAGCGTATGGGCTGATATATTCGCCGCTCCATTCAGCCATGAGATACCTTAATCCTCTTTGTCATTAATATGAGGCCGCCACCGCAGCGCTTCGCAGGGTTTCGGGCCATAATCGGGCGTAGTTTACCGTAGAGACGCGGCCGTGACACGGATATTGCCTCTGAGGTCTGCGCTAAAGCATATAATTTTAACGGCTATTTACGCATTGCTCAATCTATACGCAAAGAAGTTTAGATGTCCAGATGTATTGACGTCCATTTAATCAGTGTTTACATTGGTGCCTGACTTTTCATCCATTAAGCCAGGAAGCCTTCACCATGACGCGTAAACAGGCCACCATCGCAGTGCGTAGCGGATTGAATGATGACGAACAGTACGGCTGCGTCGTCCCACCGATCCACCTCTCCAGTACCTATAACTTCACCGGATTTAATGAACCGCGTGCGCATGACTATTCGCGCCGTGGCAACCCTACCCGTGACGTCACCCAGCGGGCGCTGGCGGAACTGGAAGGTGGCGCAGGCGCGGTGATGACCAATACCGGGATGTCGGCCATCCACCTGGTGACCACCGTTTACCTGAAACCCGGCGATCTGCTGGTAGCTCCGCACGACTGTTACGGCGGCAGCTACCGCCTGTTTGATAGCCTGGCGAAGCGCGGTTGCTATCGCGTGCTGTTTGTCGATCAGGGTGATGAACAGGCGCTGAAACAGGCGTTGGCCGAAAAGCCGAAGTTGGTGTTAGTCGAAAGCCCAAGCAATCCATTGTTACGCGTCGTGGATATTGCGAAAATTTGTCAGCTCGCAAGGGATGCGGGAGCGATTAGTGTGGTGGATAATACCTTCCTCAGTCCGGCGCTTCAGAACCCGCTGGCGCTGGGTGCGGATCTGGTGTTGCATTCATGCACCAAATATTTGAACGGCCATTCCGACGTCGTTGCGGGCGTGGTGATTGCTAAAGATCCGGACGTTGTCACCGAACTGGCATGGTGGGCGAATAATATCGGCGTCACCGGTAGCGCATTTGACAGCTATCTGCTGTTGCGTGGACTGCGAACGCTGTCGCCGCGTATGGAAGTGGCGCAGCGTAATGCCCAGGCGATTGTTGATTTCCTGAAGACCCAGCCGCTGGTGAAGAAGCTCTACCACCCGTCGCTGCCGGATAATCAGGGACATGAAATTGCGGCCCGTCAACAAAAGGGTTTTGGTGCAATGTTAAGTTTTGAACTGGATGGCGATGAGCAAACGCTGCGTCGCTTCCTCAGCGGGTTGTCACTGTTTACGCTGGCGGAATCCTTAGGTGGAGTTGAAAGCTTGATCTCCCACGCCGCCACCATGACGCACGCAGGCATGGCGCCAGAAGCGCGTGCCGCCGCCGGGATCTCTGAGACGCTGCTGCGTATCTCAACCGGTATAGAAGATTGTGAAGATTTAATTGCCGATCTGGAAAATGCCTTCCAGGTCGCAACCAAGGGGTAATCATGAGTGTGATAGCGCAGGCAGGGGCGAAGGGTCGCCAACTGCACAAGTTTGGTGGTAGTAGTCTTGCTGATGTGAAGTGTTACCTGCGGGTCGCGGGGATCATGGCAGAGTATTCGATGCCGGGAGACATGATGGTTGTCTCTGCGGCGGGCAGCACCACCAACCAGTTGATTAGCTGGCTGAAGTTAAGCCAGACCGATCGTCTCTCTGCGCATCAGGTTCAACAAGCGTTACGCCGCTATCAGAGTGAATTGATCGCCGGTTTACTGCCTGCCAACGTTGCAGATGGCCTGATCAGTACTTTTATTCAGGATCTGGAGCGCCTGGCCGGTTTGCTCGACAGCGGCGTCACCGATGCCGTCTATGCCGAAGTGGTGGGCCACGGTGAAGTGTGGTCTGCGCGCCTGATGTCCGCAGTACTGCAACAGCAAGGTCTGGAAGCCGCATGGCTGGATGCGCGTGATTTCCTGCGCGCCGAACGCGGTGCCCAGCCGCAGGTCGACGAAGGGCTGTCTTATCCGCTGCTGCAACAGCTGCTGGTGCAGCATCCGAATAAACGCATTGTGGTCACCGGCTTTATCAGCCGCAGCAACGCGGGTGAAACCGTGCTGCTGGGGCGTAACGGCTCTGACTACTCCGCCACGCAAATCGGTGCCCTGGCGGGCGTGTCGCGCGTCACCATCTGGAGTGATGTCGCCGGTGTGTACAGTGCCGATCCGCGCAAAGTCAAAGATGCCTGCCTGCTGCCGCTGCTGCGACTCGATGAGGCCAGCGAGCTGGCACGTCTGGCGGCGCCAGTCCTGCACGCCCGTACCCTGCAGCCGGTTTCCGGCAGCGACATTGACCTGCAGCTGCGCTGCAGCTACACGCCGGATAAAGGCTCAACCCGCATTGAACGCGTGCTGGCCTCCGGGACCGGGGCGCGTATCGTCACCAGCCATGACGATATCTGCCTGATCGAATTCCTGGTTCCTTCCGGGCAGGATTTCAAACTGGCGCATAAAGAGATCGATCTGGTGCTCAAGCGTGCCCAGGTTCGCCCGCTGGCGGTGGGGGTGCATCCCGATCGTCAGCTGCTGCAGTTCTGCTACACCGCAGAAGTGGCCGATGGCGCACTCAAAATTCTGGATGAAGCGGGCCTGCCGGGCGAGCTTCGTCTGCGTCAGGGGCTGGCGCTGATCGCGATGGTCGGCGCGGGCGTCACCCGTAACCCGCTGCACTGCCACCGTTTCTGGCAGCAGTTGAAAGGCCAGCCGGTTGAATTTACCTGGCAGTCGGAAGAGGGCATCAGCCTGGTGGCAGTGATGCGTACCGGGCCAACCGAAAGCCTGATTCAGGGGCTGCATCAGTCGCTATTCCGCGCAGAAAAACGTATCGGTCTGGTGCTGTTTGGCAAAGGGAATATCGGTTCTCGCTGGCTGGAGCTGTTCGCCCGCGAGCAAACTACCCTCTCGGCGCGTACCGGATTTGAATTTGTGCTGGCGGGCGTCGTCGACAGCCGCCGCAGCCTGCTGAATTACGAAGGGCTGGACGCCAGCCGTGCGCTGGCCTTCTTTAACGATGAAGCCGTTGAGCAGGGCGAAGAGTCGCTGTTCCTGTGGATGCGTGCCCATCCGTACGATGACCTGGTGGTACTGGACGTGACCGCCAGCGAGCAACTGGCTGCACAGTATCTGGATTTTGCCAGTCACGGTTTCCACGTGATCAGCGCCAATAAGCTGGCAGGTGCCAGCAATACCAATAACTACCGTCAGATCCACGACGCCTTTGAAAAAACCGGTCGTCACTGGCTGTATAACGCTACTGTCGGGGCCGGTTTGCCGGTTAACCATACCGTGCGCGATCTGATCGAAAGCGGCGACAGCATTCTGGCGATCAGCGGCATTTTCTCCGGTACTCTTTCGTGGTTGTTCCTGCAGTTTGATGGCACCGTGCCGTTCACTGACCTGGTGGATCAGGCGTGGCAGCAAGGGCTGACCGAGCCTGACCCGCGCGTTGACCTCTCCGGTAAAGACGTGATGCGTAAGCTGGTGATCGTGGCCCGTGAAGCGGGTTACGACATTGAGCCGGGCCAGGTGCGCGTGGAATCCCTGGTGCCTGCCGGTTGCGAAGAGGGGTCTGTCGATCACTTCTTCGAAAATGGCGACGAGCTAAACGATCAGATGGTTCAGCGGCTGGAAGCCGCGCGTGAAATGGGCCTGGTGCTGCGCTATGTGGCGCGTTTCGATGCCAACGGCAAGGCGCGCGTCGGCGTAGAAGCCGTACGTCCGGAACACCCTCTGGCGGCGCTGCTGCCGTGCGATAACGTCTTCGCCATTGAAAGCCGCTGGTATCGCGACAACCCGCTGGTGATCCGGGGTCCGGGTGCGGGCCGGGATGTCACCGCCGGGGCCATTCAGTCCGACATCAACCGTCTGGCGCAGCTGCTGTAATACCCCTCACCCTAACCCTCTCCCCAAAGGGGAGAGGGAATAGTCGTCCCCATCCTGAACTATTTTCATCTTCCCTGAGCATTCCTCACCGTCAATGATGATATTTTCAGTTGACGCCAGTCCGCTTTTCCGTCATTTTTACATCTGGACGTCTAAACGTATAGAAGTTCGAAACATAACAAACAACGACACGCGATTGATGAGGTAAGGTATGAGCTTTTTTCACGCCAACCAGCGGGAAGCCCTGAATCAGAGCCTGGCTGAAGTAAACGGCCAGATTAACGTCTCTTTTGAATTTTTCCCGCCGCGCACCAGTGAAATGGAGCAGACCCTGTGGTCCTCTATCGATCGCCTGAGCAGCCTGAAACCTAAATTTGTCTCGGTGACCTACGGCGCCAACTCCGGTGAGCGCGACCGTACGCACAGCATCATTAAAGGCATTAAGGATCGCACTGGGCTGGAAGCCGCACCGCACCTGACCTGCATCGATGCCACCCGTGATGAGCTGCGAACCATCGCCCAGGATTACTGGAACAACGGCATCCGCCACATTGTTGCCCTGCGTGGCGATCTGCCGCCAGGCAGCGGTAAGCCAGATATGTACGCCACCGACCTGGTGACGCTGCTGAAAGAGGTGGGCGACTTTGACATCTCCGTGGCGGCTTATCCGGAAGTGCATCCGGAAGCGAAAAGCGCCCAGGCGGATCTGCTCAACCTCAAGCGCAAAGTAGATGCCGGCGCAAACCGTGCCATCACCCAGTTCTTTTTTGATGTCGAAAGCTACCTGCGTTTTCGCGACCGCTGCGTCTCGGCAGGCATCGACGTCGAAATTATTCCGGGCATTCTGCCGGTCTCTAACTTCAAGCAGGCGAAAAAATTCGCTGACATGACCAACGTGCGTATCCCGCTGTGGATGTCAAAAATGTACGAAGGGCTGGACGATGACGCCGAAACCCGCAAGCTGGTGGGCGCCAATATCGCGATGGACATGGTGAAAATTTTAAGCCGTGAAGGGGTAAAAGATTTCCACTTTTATACTCTCAACCGCGCCGAAATGAGCTACGCGATCTGCCACACGTTGGGGGTTCGCCCGGGTCTGTAATGGTAAAGCCCTCATTTTGTTGAGGGCCTTTATGTTTCAGCCGAATATCAAAGGTATTAACTATCAAATCTGTGGATTGTTTCAATTATCTCTTGTCCCCGGTGGTGTATATCCTAACGATAAAACCATAACGGGAGCAGAGCGATGAGCATGTCCGACGAGAACCAGAATGCAGGTAAATGCCCTTTCCATCAGGGCAGTTTTGATAAGAGTGCCGGTGCCGGAACCAATAGCCGGGACTGGTGGCCTAAGCAACTTCGTATCGACCTTCTCAATCAGCATTCCGAACGTTCCAACCCGCTAGGTAATGATTTCGATTACCGCAAAGAATTCAGCAAACTCGATTACTCCGCACTGAAAGGCGATCTCAAAGCCCTGTTAACCGATTCACAGCCGTGGTGGCCTGCGGACTGGGGCAGCTATGCCGGTCTGTTCATTCGTATGGCGTGGCATGGAGCAGGCACTTATCGCTCAGTCGACGGTCGCGGCGGCGCGGGCCGCGGGCAGCAGCGTTTCTCACCGCTCAATTCCTGGCCGGACAACGTCAGCCTCGATAAGGCGCGTCGCCTGCTATGGCCGATCAAACAAAAATATGGCCAGAAAATCTCCTGGGCCGACCTGTATATTCTTGCCGGTAACGTGGCGCTGGAAAATTCCGGCTTCCGCACCTTTGGCTTTGGTGCCGGGCGCGAGGATGTGTGGGAACCGGATCTGGACGTTAACTGGGGGGATGAAAAAGCCTGGCTGACCCATCGTGACCCGGAAGCGCTGGCGAAAAATCCTTTATCCGCAACCGAGATGGGACTTATCTACGTTAACCCGGAAGGGCCAAATGCCAGCGGCGAACCGCTGTCGGCGGCGGCGGCGATCCGCGCCACCTTTGGCAACATGGGCATGAACGATGAAGAGACCGTGGCGCTGATTGCGGGCGGCCATACGCTGGGTAAAACGCACGGTGCCGGGGAAGCTACCCATGTGGGTGTCGATCCGGAAGCCGGCTTAATCGAGGCGCAGGGCCTGGGCTGGGCCAGCACCCACGGTAGCGGTATTGGTGCCGACGCGATCACCTCCGGGCTGGAAGTCATCTGGTCCCAGACGCCGACCCAGTGGAGCAACTACTTCTTCGAAAACCTGTATAAATACGAGTGGGTGCAAACCCGCAGTCCGGCAGGGGCGATCCAGTTTGAAGCGGCCGATGCACCAGAAATCATGCCCGATCCGTTTGACCCGTCGAAAAAGCGCAAACCGACAATGCTGGTTACCGACCTGACGCTGCGCTTTGACCCGGAGTTCGACAAAATTTCCCGTCGCTTCCTTAACGATCCGCAGGCCTTTAACGAAGCCTTTGCCCGGGCCTGGTTCAAACTGACCCACCGGGATATGGGGCCGATCTCCCGTTACTTCGGACCGGAAGTGCCAAAAGAAGAGCTGATTTGGCAGGATCCGCTGCCGCATCCGTTCTTCCAGCCGTCGGCAGCAGATATTGAAAGCCTGAAGGTGGACATTGCCGCATCCGGACTGTCAGTCAGCGAGCTGGTGTCGGTGGCCTGGGCGTCGGCATCGACGTTCCGCGGTGGCGATAAGCGGGGCGGCGCGAACGGTGCGCGCCTGGCGCTGGCACCGCAGCGCAGCTGGGATGTGAATGCCGTGGCCGCGCGCGTTCTGCCGGTGCTGGAAAACATTTATAAATCGGCGCACAAAGCGTCGCTTGCCGACATCATCGTGCTGGCGGGCGTCGTGGGCGTCGAAAAGGCGGCGAAAGCGGCGGGTGTGAGCATCAGCGTGCCATTTACCCCGGGACGCGTTGACGCGCGTCAGGATCAAACCGACGTTGAGATGTTTGCCTTTATCGAACCCATTGCGGATGGTTTCCGTAACTACCGCGCCGCGATTGATGTGTCGACCACCGAATCGTTGCTGATTGACAAAGCCCAGCAGCTGACCCTGACTGCCCCAGAGATGACGGTGCTGACCGGTGGCTTACGTGTTCTGGGCGCTAACTTTGATGGCGGCAAGAGTGGCGTCTTTACCGATCGCGTGGGCGTACTCAGCACTGACTTCTTCGTCAATTTGCTGGACATGGGGAATCAGTGGAAAGCCACCGATGACTCGGCAGAGCTGTTTGAGGGCCGGGATCGCGTCAGCGGCGAAGTGAAATTCATGGCGAGTCGCGCTGACCTGGTCTTCGGTTCTCACTCTGTTCTGCGCGCCCTGGCAGAAGTGTATGCCAGCAGCGATGCCAGCGAGAAGTTTGTGAAGGACTTTGTGGCGGCGTGGACCAAGGTCATGAACCTCGATCGGTTCGACCTGCAGTAAAAATGAGCATCCCCGCCTCGGCGGGGATTTTTTTGGGTTATGTGCAGGCCGGATACGTGCAGCGCGGCACCCGGCGGTTTGACTATTCCCACTCCTGCAAAAAGCGCTGACCATACCGATCGGCAACCAACAGCGCCGCGTAAACCTGATCCGGTGTCGCACCACCCGGCATATTGTGGATGGTTTCGCCTTCGGCACAGGAGGCTTGTGCGACGATCTGCATTTTGGCCGGAATATCCGTTTTGATATCCAGCTGCGCCAGGGTGATCGGCAGACCCACGCTGTGACACAGAGCGGCCACGGTTTCGATCTCTTCTACCGACGCATTCTCCAGTACCAGCTGAGTCAGGGTGCCGAAGGCCACTTTCTCGCCGTGGTAGTAATGGTGTGCATCCGCAATGGCGGTCAATCCGTTGTGGATCGCATGCGCCGCCGCCAGCCCACCGCTTTCAAAGCCGACGCCGCTAAGATAGGTGTTGGCTTCAATCACTCGCTCAAGGGCAGGCGTCACGACGTGCTGTTCCGCAGCCAGCATCGCCTTTTCACCCTCTTCGACCAGCGTGTTGTAGCACAGCTCGGCCAGCGCCAGTGCGGCCTGGGTGCATTTCCCGCCCGCCATGGTCGTGGCCCCGCTGCGCGAGCAGGCGCGGGCTTCAAACCACGTCGCCAGCGCATCGCCAATCCCTGCTGCCAGCAGGCGTGCCGGAGCACCGGCGACCACTTTGGTATCGACAATGACCATGTTTGGGTTGCGCGGCAGCATCAGATAGCGATCAAATTCGCCGCTGTCGGTATAGATAACGGACAGGGCGCTGCACGGCGCATCGGTTGAGGCGATAGTGGGCGCGATGGCGACCGGCACATCCATAAAATGCGCCAGCGCTTTGGCCGTATCCAGCGTTTTACCGCCGCCGATGCCGAGGATGGCCTGACAGTCGGCATCTTTGGCCAGCTTGCGCAGCCGGTCAATCTCGTTTTGCGAACACTCCCCGCCAAAGGGGGCAATTTCAACCTGCAGTTCGGCCTGCTTAAAGCTCTGGCGCAGGGTCTCTTCGGCAAAACCGAGCACAAACTTATCGCCGACCACCAGCCAGCGTGCCGCCAGCGGCTGCAGATAATCGCCGAGACGGGTAAGCACATCTGCGCCCTGAATGTATTTACCGGGCGATTGAATAATACGGTCCATAACATGTCTCCCTTAGAGGTTGAGGTTACCAAACGCGTTTTTCCAGTCCTGCTCGAACTTCTCTATGGCTGACTCTACCGCGGGTGTATTGAGCATTTGTTGCGCGATATCTAAAGGAAGCGTGATAGCTTCACATCCGGCGAGCAGGCAGTCCAGCGCCTGACGCGGGGTTTTGAAGCTGGCGGCCAGCACCATGCTCTCCGGCGCGTGCAGCTCCAACAGGCTTTGCAGCTCCTGTACCGTGCGGATCCCGTCTCCGCCCTGGGCATCCACCCGGTTAACGTACGGTGCGACATACTTCGCCCCTGCCAGCGCCGCCAGCAAACCTTGTGTCGCGCTGTATACCGCCGTGCCGAGCGTGGTAATGCCCTCTTTTTTCAGCGCTTTAATGGCGGCAAGGCCTTGTGCGGTCACCGGGATTTTAACCACGATACCGGGGAGGGCGTTGCTCAGACGTTTGGCTTCAGTAACCATGCCCTCTGCATCGCGGCTCAGGGTCTGGGCGAACAGAATGCCGTCCGGACCGATGGCCTGCTGCAGGCGTGGCAGTACTTCCCAGAGGGATTCGCGGCTGGCGGCAACTATGCTCGGATTGGTGGTCACACCGGCGATGGGAAAGATTTTTGCCAGGCGTTCAACTTCCGCCACGTTGGCGGTATCCAGATACAGTTCCATTATTATTCCTTAAGTCAGCATGTCTGAATTAAGGATACGGCGGGGTTGCCAGACGGAGATAGAGGTCAAATTTGTCAAATACTGGACAAATGTAAGGTCCTCAATAAAGTGCGAAGGGGATCACAGTGCTAGTTTTTAGCCGTTAACTGGCTGTGATACTGGCGGCGATATTCCGACGGAGAGCGTTCCGTGTTTTTCCGAAACAGTCGGCAGAAGTAGTTACTGTCAGCAAATCCGCAGGCGTGGGCCACATCTTTTACTTTCAAATCATAACCTTTTAGCAATGCCCTGGCATGCTCCAGCCGCGTGTGATTGAGGTATTCGTTAAAGCCGACAGCGCCGGTTTTCTGAAAAAGATGCGACAGGTAGTTGGGCGAGATATAAAAACCCTGCGCCACGGATTCCCGCGTCAGAGGCGTAGCGTAGTTATCGTCGATGTAGGAGCGAATGGCTTCGAAAAGTGCCTGACTTCGGGATGCGGTCTGGATCTGGCTGCCAAGTAAATCACAGCAATGGCTGAGCAGGCTGGCAATAACGCATCGCGCGGTCTGTTGCTCCTGAGGCTGCATTTGCAGTTCATTGAGCGTTTGTAGCAGGAAAGAGCCGATCCGCGGTCCGCGGCGTGCCACCTGCTGCTTTGCCAGCGTGTGATACGACGTGCCGTCCCACTGAACGACGCTTAAGCCTAACTGCTGTTTGGCAAACAGAATGCTGCAGGTGGTGGCGGGCATGTTCATCTGTGGAGCATTCCAGCCGCCGACGGGCACATAGAGAACATCGCCGGGCATGAGCGTATCGCTGACGGCGGCGTCAGTAAATTCCCCGTCCAGCATAATCTCCAGACGTGGAAAATCGACCCGACAGGCCAGTTCCTGCGCCGGGCTATTGTTGCTGGCGAAGTAAATCTGGCGCAACGGCAGAGTGCCATTAACAAGACGGGAGAGCAGGTGGCTGACGTCGTGATGCATGTTATTCCCTTGCCGGATGCAAACAGGGAAACATTAGCGTCGTTAGTGAAAAAAGGCCACCCTGAATCGGATGGCCCTGGGCGGTGATTATTGATTCCCGGTCTGCTCGCCGTACGGCAGACTATCGTAATCAATCAGCGCATTTTTCTTATATGGATTGCCAATCCAGCGCGTTACCGGGGTGAACTGCGGGCTGGTGACGGCGCGCGTAGGATCGAAGCCGTCATAGCTTAATCCCGCTAAGTCTGACCAGGTGTGGATCAGCTCAGAGCTACTGTACTTACGATCGACGTCCTGGGTGAAGTCGCGTGGATGCGCGGCCTGCCACTTCTCAGATGTCCAGACCAGGAACGGGATGGTGTACATATGACGCGTAGGGTTGTCTTCATTACGGCCCTGGGTTTTATGCGGCGGCGTGTCGTACACCTCTTCACCGTGATCGGAGAAGTACAGCAGGAAGCCGTTCGGATCCGTCGCTTTATAATCCTTAATCAGGCTGGCCACCACATGGTCGTTATAACGGTTGGCGCTGTCGTAATCGTTATAAGACTCCTGTTCATCCTTGCTCAGGCCGGCCGGGTGGTTATCGGTCTTGCCGTCAAAGACGCCCTGGTCTTCCGGATAGCGGAATTTGTACTTAATGTGGGTCCCGAGCAGATGCACGATGATGAACTTCTTCTCTGCCGGATCGGCCATCACCTCTTTAAACGGCGCCAGCACGTTGGTGTCATATTCGCGAGCACTCTGGGTGCGCTGCTGGTTCATATAGAATTGCTTGTCAGTCTGCTTTGAGAAGACCGTCAGCATGGTGTTACGGGCCGTCATCGTCTGCTGGTTGGTGATCCAGAAGGTCTTATATCCGGCTTGCTTCATCATGTTCATCAGCGACGGTTTAGTCAGATACAGGTCCGGGTTCTTCTCGTTGGCAAAAGTCAGCGCCTGCTGCAGGATCTCAATGGTGTACGGGCGAGAGGTCACCACGTTATTGAAGACCGTCAGCTTCGGGTCGCTTTTATGCAGTGCGTCCAGCTCCGGCGTGGTTTCACGCGGATAACCGTACAGGCTCATACGCCCGCGCTGGGTGGATTCGCCGATCACCAGCACCAGCGTGCGTGGCGCATTACCCGAGCTGTCTTTGAAATTCGCCAGCGGTGGCAGGGCATCGTTCTCATTGAGCAGGTTTTTCAGGGACGTCAGCTGCTGACGATACTGATAATACCCGGAGATAAACTGCCACGGGGCCGCAGGCTCCATGCGGGACGCCAGGCCATTAATCGCCTTTTCGAGCGGTTTCTGGTGGATGACGGTGTTCATCACAATCGGGTGCAGAACCAGGCCGTACAGCAGCGCAAACGACACCAGCCAGCGCCACGGCGAAGGGATATACACCGGGCGCAGGCGTGTCCACAGGAAAATCGCCACCGCCGTATAGACCAGCGCAACGAGGATAATCTTCAGGCTGAAGTACTGGCTAAGATATTCACTGGCTTCGTTCGCATTGGATTCAAACATCACGAACAACACGCTCTGCGAAAACTCCTGCCCGTAAATGACGAAGTAGCTCAACGCCGCCAGCGACGCCGCCCACAGCACCACGCCAATGATTGCCGCAATGATGCGTGTACGGTTCGGGAACAGCAGGACCGGGATAAGCCAGAGCGAGCTGAACAGCAGCGAGTCGCGCAAGCCGTTGGTTCCGCTATAGCCGCTGACGCAAATAGTGACCTGGAGTAAAGAGGAGAAAAACCAAAAAAAGAGGAGCGCCCATCCCAGGGCTTTCCAGCTAAACGCGGGTTTAGTCTGCGATGTTGAGGATTGCATAGTCATAGCCTGTCTTAGAACTTAGTCGCCAAACGTAGCGACTTAACCTTAAGGGAACCTGAAGCAGCACGATCTAAGTCGATTTTGCTAATGAGAACCGTTTAAGAAAATTAAAGAGAAGCGGGAATATATTGAATTCGAATCATTTATGACAGGAATATTTCAAATTACCCTCGCACAGGCGTACGAGGGTCATCGGGATAACAATTAGCCGGTGTTACGCATGCCTGCCGCAACGCCCGCAATAGTCACCATCAGCGCTTGTTCAACGCGTGGATCCGGCTCCAGGCCTTCCTCTTCCGCTTTACGCGAACGGTGCAGCAGCTCAGCCTGCAGGACGTTCAGCGGATCGGTGTAGATGTTACGCAGCTGGATAGACTCGGCAATCCACGGCAGATCGGCCATCAGATGGGAGTCGTTGGCGATATCCAGTACTACCTTGATGTCACCTTCCAGCAGCTCACGCAGCTCGGTACCCAACGCCCACAGCTCTGGTTTCACCAGGCGCTGATCGTAATATTCCGCCAGCCACAGGTCGACTTTCGAGAACACCATCTCCAGCATTCCCAGACGGGTGGAGAAGAACGGCCAGTCGCGACACATGGTTTCCAGTTCGTTCTGCTTCCCGTCGTCTACGACTTTTTGCAGTGCGGCACCGGCACCCAGCCAGGCCGGGAGCATCAGGCGGTTTTGCGTCCAGGCGAAGATCCACGGAATGGCGCGCAGAGACTCTACGCCGCCGGTCGGACGACGTTTTGCCGGACGCGAGCCGAGCGGCAGTTTGCCCAGCTCCTGCTCTGGCGTGGCCGAGCGGAAGTAAGGCACGAAGTCTTTGTTTTCGCGTACATAGCCACGGTACAAGTCGCAGGAGATATCCGACAGCTCGTCCATGATGTGGCGCCAGGCGTCTTTTGGCTCCGGCGGCGGCAGCAGGTTTGCTTCCAGAATCGCGCTGGTGTAGAGCGACAGGCTGCTGATGGTCACTTCCGGCAGACCGTACTTGAAGCGGATCATCTCGCCCTGCTCGGTGACGCGCAGGCCGCCTTTCAGGCTACCTGGTGGCTGGGAGAGCAGTGCCGCATGGGCTGGCGCGCCGCCGCGACCGATAGAGCCGCCGCGACCGTGGAACAGGGTCAGTTCAATACCCGCTTTTTCGCAGGTTTTGATCAGCGCGTCCTGCGCCTGGTACTGCGCCCAGGAGGCAGCCATCACGCCTGCGTCTTTCGCGGAGTCAGAATAGCCAATCATGACCATCTGTTTGCCCTGAATAAAGCCGCGATACCAGTCGATGTTCAGCAGCTGGGTCATCACGTCGTTGGCGTTATTCAGGTCGTCGAGGGTTTCGAACAGCGGCGCAACCGGCAGGGCGAAGGTGATCCCGGCTTCTTTCAGCAGCAGATGAACCGCCAGCACGTCGGACGGCGTTTTCGCCATTGAGATCACGTAGGCCGCCACCGATCCTTTCGGCGCATCGACGATCGCTTTGCAGGTGTTGAGCACTTCGCGAGTTTCTTCGCTCGGTTCCCAGCTGCGCGGCAGGAGTGGACGCTTGGAATTCAGTTCGCGGATCAGGAAGGCCTGTTTGTCGGCTTCTGACCAGCTTTCGTAGTCACCAATGCCAAGGTAGCGGGTCAGCTCGCCCAGCGCTTCGGTGTGGCGGGTGCTTTCCTGGCGCACGTCGATGCGCACCAGCGGTACGCCGAAACACTTCACGCGGCGCAGGGTATCGAGCAGCTCGCCGTTAGCGATAATGCCCATGCCGCATGCCTGCAGCGACTGGTAACAGGCGTACAGCGGATCCCACAGCTGCTCGTTCTGGCTCAACAGGCCTGCCGGCTTCGGCAGACGCTGGCCTTTCAGACGGGCTTCCAGCCACGCCTGGGTTGCCAGCAGCTGGCCGCGCAGGTTTTTCAGCAGGAAGCGGTACGGTTCGGTGGCACCGGCTTCACCCACCAGCTCAAGCAGTTCTGGAGTGGCGTCAACCATCGACAGCTCAGAAATCAAAATCTGAATGTCTTTCAGGAACAGGTCAGTCGCTTTCCAGCGGCTCAGCAACAGAACGTGGCGCGTGATGTCGGCAGTGACGTTCGGGTTACCGTCGCGGTCGCCGCCCATCCAGGAGGTGAAACGCACCGGCACAAAATCGACCGGCAGGCGATAGCCGAGGTTCTCTTCCAGCTGTTCGTTCAGCTCGCGCAGGTAGTTAGGTACCCCTTCCCACAGGCTGTTTTCCACCACCGCAAAGCCCCATTTGGCTTCATCAACCGGGCTTGGGCGATGCTTGCGGATTTCGTCGGTGTGCCATGACTGGGCAATCAGCTGGCGCAGACGGCGCATAAGCTGGTTACGTTCGTAGTCAGCAATCTCTTTGTTATCGAGCTGCTTCAGACAGTTGTTCACTTCACCCATTTTGTGGATCAGGGTGCGGCGGGTAATTTCGGTCGGGTGGGCGGTAAGCACCAGCTCCAGTGACAGGGACTCCACCGCTTTTTTAATGGTGGCTTCGTTAAGATCGGGCTGGTCTTTCAGTTTTCTGAGCGTCTGGGCAATCACTTCCGGGTTGCTGGCACCTTCACCTTTTGGCGAAATGCTGTGGTACTGCTCGGCGGTATTCGCAAGATTCAGAAACTGGCTAAAGGCACGGGCAACCGGCAGCAGCTCGTCGTTAGAGAGATTCTGCAAGGTGGTGAGCAGCTCCTGACGATTGGCTTCGTTACCGGCACGGGAAGATTTGGACAGCTTACGGATTGTTTCAACGCGATCGAGAATGTTCTCTCCCAACGCATCCTTAATGGTATCTCCCAGCACTTTGCCGAGCATACTGACATTACTACGCAACGCGGAATATTGTTCGTTCATAAAAACCCAATCACCCCATCATTTTTGTTTATGCCCAGTCGGAAATCTGTTGGACATTATTTTGTCATCTCCCTTTATAAAGCCACGTAAAACCCCCGTCGTCAATTGCTGCGAAAACGGTTCAGCAAACGAATAAATGCGGGCAATTTACGAAATTTAATTCACTTCGCGTCAGATAAGAGATGCTTATGGGAATGTGATGGGGATCGCGAGATTTTCCTCCTCTCCGCAGAGAGGAGGAAACACGTTAGTGCCAGCAGAAGTGATGTACAACCTGGGTAATTAACTCGCGCGTCGGCTTAATAAAGCGCGTTTCCAGGTATTCATCCGGCTGGTGGGCCTGATTGATGGAGCCCGGGCCCAGCACCAGCGTCGGGCATAGAGTCTGAATAAACGGCGCTTCGGTGCAGTAGTTCACCACGTCGGTTTTTTCGCCGAGCAGTTTTTCCACCACTTCCACCAGCTGGTGGTCCGGCGGGCACTCGTAACCAGGGATCGGTGGATGCAGATCGGACACCGTCAGGCGGCCCGGCCAGCGTTCGCTGACCGGTGCAAGCGCTTCGGTCAGTAAGCCATTCAGGTCGCTCAGCGTCATGCCCGGCAGCGGACGGATGTCCATGTGCAGTTCGCAGCAGGCGCAGATGCGGTTCGAGGCATCGCCGCCGTGCAGGCTCCCGAGGTTTAACGTCGGGTAGGGGACGGTGAACGAATCGTGGTGATAACGTTCTTTCAGCGTGTCGCGCAGCTGCATGATGTGGCCGATGGCATCGTGCATCAGCTCAATGGCGTTCACGCCGCGGGCCGGATCGCTGGAGTGGCCGGACTGACCCAGCACGCGTACTGCCGTCGAGATATGACCTTTATGCGCCCGAATCGGCTGCAGCGAGGTCGGCTCGCCAATGATCGCGCAGTCCGGACGAATCGCGGTGTTTTCAGAGAAGTAGCGCGCGCCGGCCATGCTGGTCTCTTCGTCGGCAGTGGCCAGAATATAGAGCGGCTTTTTCAGCGTTGTCACGTCGACGTCACGCAGCGCGTCGAGGATAAAGGCGAAGAAGCCTTTCATGTCGGCGGTGCCCAGCCCGTACAGCTTGTTGTCATGTTCGGTCAGGGTAAACGGATCGCGGGTCCAGCGGCCATCGTCGAAGGGTACGGTATCGGTATGCCCGGCTAACAGCAGGCCGCCTGCACCCTCTCCGGTACTGGCGAGCAGGTTAAATTTATTACGGGTTCCAGGAACAGGTTGAACCTCCACCTTAAAGCCGAGATCGCTGAACCAACCTGCCAGCAGATTGATTAAAGTCTCATTACTCTGATCCAGCGCTTCTTCCGTTGCACTGATCGACGGCGTGGCAATCAGGGCGCGGTAAATCTCGATAAATGGCGGTAAATTCATTTTCATTGTTGACATACCTTAGGTCGTGATAGTATCAATATTCATGCAATAAATGTGAATAAAAATACATTAACGTTGAGCATAAAGGAACCCGATGTTGAATACGCTGATTGTAGGCGCTAGCGGTTATGCGGGCGCAGAGCTTGTAAGCTACGTGAATCGCCATCCACATATGACCATAACCGCTTTGACTGTCTCAGCGCAAAGCAATGATGCAGGAAAGTTAATTTCCGATTTACATCCGCAACTTAAAGGTGTTGTGGATCTGCCATTGCAGCCAATGTCGGATATCAGCGAGTTTACCGACGGCGTGGACGTGGTCTTTTTAGCCACCGCTCACGAGGTCAGCCATGACCTGGCGCCGCAGTTCCTGGCGGCCGGTTGCGTGGTGTTCGATCTCTCCGGTGCGTTCCGCGTGAACGATGCCGCCTTCTACGAAAAATACTATGGCTTCACGCATCAGCACCCGGATCTGCTTGAAAACGCAGTCTATGGTCTGGCGGAGTGGAGCGCAGACCGGCTGAAAGAGGCGAATCTGGTTGCCGTTCCGGGCTGTTACCCAACGGCAGCACAGCTCTCCCTTAAGCCGTTGATCGATGCGGGCCTGCTGGATCTGAATCAGTGGCCCGTGATCAACGCCACCAGCGGCGTGAGCGGGGCAGGGCGCAAGGCGGCGATCTCCAACAGCTTCTGCGAAGTCAGCCTGCAGCCGTATGGCGTGTTCAATCATCGTCATCACCCGGAAATCACCACTCATCTGGGCGCAGAGGTCATTTTTACCCCGCATCTGGGCAGCTTCCCGCGTGGGATCCTCGAAACCATCACCTGCCGCCTGAAGCCAGGCGTGACCAAAGACCAGGTAACTGACGCGTTTATCCAGGCCTATGCCGACAAACCGCTGGTACGCCTGTACGATAAAGGCCTTCCGGCGCTGAAAAACGTGGTCGGTCTGCCGTTCTGTGATATCGGCTTTGCCGTTCAGGGTGAACACCTGATCGTGGTGGCGGCAGAAGATAACTTATTAAAAGGCGCTGCCGCACAGGCCATGCAGTGCGCAAATATTCGTTTTGGCTACGCTGAAACGCAGTCTCTTATTTAAGGTGTGATGATGAACCCATTAATTATCAAACTCGGTGGTGTACTGCTGGACAGCGAAGAAGCGCTGGAGCGTCTGTTTACCGCGCTGGATAGCTATCGCGCATTGCATCAACGCCCGCTGGTGATTGTGCACGGCGGCGGCTGCGTGGTGGATGAGTTAATGAAAGGCCTGAACCTGCCGGTGAAAAAGAAAAATGGCCTGCGCGTCACGCCTGCAGATCAGATCGACATCATCACCGGTGCGCTGGCGGGAACGGCCAACAAAACCCTGCTGGCATGGGCGAAGAAACATAACATCGCCTCTGTGGGACTTTATCTGGGTGACGGCGACAGCGTCAAGGTGACCCAGTTTGACGAAGAGCTTGGCCACGTTGGCCTGGCGCAGCCGGGTTCGCCTGCGCTGATTAACACCCTGCTGGCAGGTGGTTTCCTGCCGGTTGTGAGCTCTATCGGCGTCACCGAAGAAGGGCTGCTGATGAACGTCAACGCTGACCAGGCGGCAACGGCGCTGGCGGCGACGCTGGGCGCGGACCTGATCCTGCTCTCTGATGTGAGTGGTATCCTGGACGGCAAAGGCCAGCGCATCGCGGAGATGACTGCCGAGAAAGCAGAGCAGCTGATCGCCCAGGGCATTATCACCGACGGGATGATCGTGAAAGTGAACGCGGCGCTGGATGCTGCCCGCACGCTTGGCCGCCCGGTGGACATCGCCTCCTGGCGTCACGCCGAGCAGTTGCCGGCGCTGTTTAACGGCACGCCGATTGGCACGCGTATTCTGGCGTAAGATTTTTTCCCTCACCCTAACCCTCTCCCGGAGGGAGAGGGGATAAAAGAGGGCAACACTAACCGAATTTAAGGAAGCATGTTATGGCACTTTGGGGTGGGCGTTTTACACAGGCAGCAGATCAGCGGTTCAAACAGTTCAACGACTCTTTGCGCTTCGACTACCGCCTGGCCGAACAGGATATCGTCGGCTCGGTGGCCTGGTCCAAAGCGCTGGTGACCGTTGGCGTACTGACTGCTGATGAGCAACTGCAGCTGGAAGAGGCGCTGAACAATCTGCTGGAAGAGGTGCGCCTTAACCCGCAGCACATTCTCGAAAGCGATGCTGAAGATATTCACAGCTGGGTCGAAGGCAAGCTGATCGACAAAGTCGGCCAGTTGGGTAAAAAACTGCACACCGGCCGTAGCCGTAACGACCAGGTCGCCACCGATCTGAAGCTATGGTGTAAAGACACCGTGGTGGAACTGCTGGCCGCTAACCGTCAGCTGCAAAGCGCGCTGGTGGAAACCGCGCACAACAACCAGGATGCGGTGATGCCGGGTTATACCCACCTGCAGCGCGCGCAGCCGGTCACCTTTGCTCACTGGTCACTGGCCTACGTTGAGATGCTGGCGCGTGATGAAAGCCGTCTGCAGGATACGTTGAAACGCCTGGACGTCAGTCCGCTCGGCAGCGGCGCGCTGGCCGGTACGGCATATGAAATCGACCGCGAACAGCTGGCAGGCTGGCTGGGCTTTGCCTCCGCGACCCGCAACAGCCTCGACAGCGTCTCCGATCGCGACCACGTGCTGGAACTGCTCTCTAACGCCTCTATTGGCATGGTGCATCTGTCGCGCTTCGCCGAAGACCTGATTTTCTTCAACTCTGGTGAAGCCGGTTTTGTTGAGCTGTCCGATCGCGTGACCTCCGGTTCATCACTGATGCCGCAGAAGAAAAACCCGGATGCGCTTGAGCTTATCCGCGGCAAGTGTGGTCGCGTGCAGGGTGCGCTCACCGGCATGATGATGACCCTGAAAGGTCTACCGTTGGCCTACAACAAAGATATGCAGGAAGATAAAGAAGGGTTGTTTGACGCGCTCGACACCTGGCTGGACTGTCTGCATATGGCGGCGCTGGTGCTGGACGGTATTCAGGTAAAACGTCCGCGTTGTCAGGATGCGGCGCAGCAAGGTTATGCCAACTCGACTGAACTGGCAGATTACCTGGTCGCCAAAGGCGTGCCGTTCCGTGAAGCGCACCATATTGTGGGTGAGGCGGTAGTTGAGGCGATTCGTCAGGGCAAACCGCTGGAAGATCTCCCGCTTAGCGACCTGCAGAAATTCAGCAGCGTGATTGGCGATGATGTGTATCCGATCCTCTCCCTGCAGTCGTGCCTGGATAAGCGTGCGGCCAAAGGTGGTGTGTCGCCGAAGCAGGTAGCGCAGGCGATTGCGGATGCGAAAAACCGTTTAGTATGACGGTGCAAATGCCGGGTGGTGCTTACGCTGACCCGACCTACGAATAATGAGCCAGCCTTGCGCTGGCTTTTTTACGCAAAAAAAAAGCGGACCACGGGGTCCGCAAAAGTTCACGTTGGCTTTAGTTGTTCGAGTTTTGAGAGAAACTCGTTTAAACGGGCAGGACTTCAAGGGTCAAACAGGTACCGCCTCGTCTATGTGGTGCATTATTCAACAGAACGCTTGATAGGGATAATCGTTCGTTGCTATGCTATCTATCGCCATGAACTATCGTGGTGACGGAGGATGAATAATGAATATTCGTGATCTTGAATACCTGGTAGCGTTAGCCGAACACCGTCATTTTCGGCGGGCGGCGGATTCCTGCCACGTGAGTCAGCCCACGCTGAGCGGTCAGATCCGCAAGCTGGAAGATGAACTTGGCGTGATGTTGCTGGAGCGCACCAGCCGTAAAGTACTGTTCACTCAGGCAGGTCTTCTGCTGGTGGATCAGGCGCGTACCGTGTTACGCGAGGTCAAAGTGCTCAAGGAAATGGCAAGCCAGCAGGGGGAAACCATGTCCGGTCCGCTGCATATTGGCCTGATCCCTACCGTTGGCCCATACTTGTTGCCGCAAATCATTCCCATGCTGCACCAGACCTTCCCGAAACTTGAAATGTACCTGCACGAAGCGCAAACCCATCAGCTGCTGGCCCAGCTCGACAGCGGCAAGCTCGACTGTGCGATCCTCGCGCTGGTTAAAGAGAGTGAAGCCTTTATCGAAGTGCCGCTGTTTGACGAGCCGATGATGCTGGCGATCTATGCCGATCACCCGTGGGCGAACCGCGATCGCGTGCCGATGGCCGATCTGGCGGGTGAAAAGCTGCTGATGCTGGAAGATGGTCACTGTCTGCGCGATCAGGCGATGGGCTTCTGCTTTGAAGCGGGTGCGGATGAAGATACGCACTTCCGCGCAACCAGCCTTGAAACGCTGCGTAACATGGTGGCGGCCGGAAGTGGGATTACATTACTGCCCGCGCTGTCGGTTCCGCCAGAGCGTAAACGCGACGGCGTGGTTTATCTGCCGTGCATCAAACCCGAACCGCGTCGTACGGTTGGGCTGGTCTATCGTCCGGGATCGCCGCTGCGCAGCCGCTATGAGCAGCTGGCAGAGGCCATTCGTAGTTCGATGAATGGCCGTTTCGACAGTACGTTAAAACAGGCGGTTTAAGCCGTTTAGCGCTGCTACCCGATAGGCTTCTGCCATGGTCGGGTAGTTAAAGGTGGTGTTAACGAAGTACTCAATGGTGTTACCGCCACCTTTTTGCTCCATGATGGCCTGGCCGATATGAATGATTTCCGCCGCGCGTTCACCGAAGCAGTGAATGCCGAGGATCTCTTTCGTCTCGCGATGGAACAATATCTTCAGCGTACCGACGCTCATCCCCACGATTTGCGCCCGCGCCAGGTGTTTAAATTGCGCACGACCCACCTCATACGGCACTTTCATCGACGTCAGCTGCTGTTCGGTTTTCCCCACTGAGCTGATTTCCGGAATGGTATAAATACCGGTTGGAATATCCTCAATCAGATGGGCAGTCGCTTCACCTTTTACCAGCGCATGCGCCGCAATACGCCCTTGATCGTAAGCCGCAGAGGCCAGGCTTGGGTAACCAATTACGTCACCTACGGCATAGATATGCGGCAGGGCGGTCTGGTACATGCTGTTAACCTTGAGCTGTCCGCGGCTGTCGGTGGCAAGACCGATGTTCTCCAGCGCCAGCGAATCGGTGTTACCGGTTCGACCGTTGGCGTACAGCAGGCAGTCGGCTTTCAGCTTTTTACCGGATTTCAGGTGCATGATGACGCCGTCATCGCAGCCTTCGATCTTCTCATACTCTTCATTGTGGCGAATCACCACGCCGCTGTTCCAGAAGTGGTAAGAGAGCGAATCTGACATCTCCTGATCGAGAAACGCCAGCAGACGATCGCGGGTGTTAATCAAATCAACTTTGACTTCCATTCCACGGAAAATCGACGCGTATTCGCAGCCGATCACCCCTGCACCGTAAATCAGCACATGGCGTGGCTCGTGATGCAGGCTCAGGATCGAGTCGCTGTCATAGACACGCGGATGGGAAAAGTCGACGTCATCGGGATGATACGGACGTGACCCGCAGGCGATAACGAATTTCTCGGCGGTAATCGTCTCGACGGAGCCGTCGTGGCACTCCAGCGCCAGGGTATGTTCATCAACAAAATGGGCGTTGCCCTGCAGAATTTCGCAGTGGTTGCGCTCGTAAAATCCCTGACGCATCCGGGTTTGCTGATTAATGACGGTATCGGCATGGTTGAGGATGTCGGCAAAGGAAGAACGCAGAAGTCGGGAGTGATCGCTGTAAAGAGGATTTTGGTTGAATTCAATAATGCGGCTGACGGCGTGGCGGAGGGCTTTGGAAGGGATGGTGCCCCAGTGGGTGCAACCCCCGCCAACATTATGGTAGCGCTCAATGACCGCTACTCTGGCTCCTTGTTTAACCAGTCCCATAGCAGCGCCTTCGCCGCCGGGGCCGGAACCAATAACTATTGCATCGTAATCGTAGGAATGTGGCATGGTCAGGCTTACCTGTTCTTATACATAAAAGCAACAGAATAGTAACATCATCGCCGGGATAACCCAATTATCGTTGTGCTCTTTTCGCGTGGTGGAGCACAAACAACATGTAAACCGTCATTCTCAAAGCCTGGTAAACAGATTAAATTTATTCTCTGGTATAGTGCCAGCGGGCCTTTGGAAGGATTCAACTATCGTGATGGGCGTAAGAGCACAACAAAAAGAGAAAACCCGGCGTTCGCTGGTGGAAGCGGCATTCAGTCAACTGAGTGCTGAGCGAAGTTTTGCCAGTTTGAGTCTGCGTGAAGTCGCACGCGAAGCCGGGATCGCGCCTACCTCCTTCTACCGTCACTTTCGTGATGTAGATGAACTGGGTCTGACCATGGTGGATGAAAGCGGTCTGATGCTGCGCCAGCTGATGCGTCAGGCGCGCCAGCGGATCGCCAAAGGAGGAAGCGTGATCCGCACCTCTGTTTCCACTTTTATGGAGTTTATCGGCAATAATCCGAACGCATTTCGTTTATTGTTGCGTGAGCGTTCGGGAACATCGGCAGCGTTTCGTGCCGCCGTGGCGCGTGAGATTCAGCACTTCATTGCGGAACTTGCTGACTATCTTGAACTCGAAAACCATATGCCGCGCGCCTTCACTGAAGCGCAGGCCGAGGCGATGGTGACAATTGTCTTCAGTGCGGGCGCCGAAGCACTGGATGTAAGCGTTGAACAACGCAAGCAACTCGAAGAGCGACTGGTATTGCAACTGCGGATGATCTCCAAGGGCGCGTATTACTGGTATCGCCGCGAACAGGAAAAACTGGCGCATCAATCCGATGAGTGAAAGGTGAGTAATGAAACAGACAGGACAGGATAAAGGAACATTGTTGCTGGCATTGATCGCTGGCTTATCCATTAACGGAACCTTTGCAGCTTTTTTCAGCTCCATTGTGCCGTTTTCGGTTTTCCCGATGATTGCGCTGGTACTGACGGTGTACTGTCTGCATCAACGCTATTTGAATCGCACTATGCCGGTGGGTTTACCGGCGCTGTCGGCGGCCTTCTTTGTTCTGGGTGTCCTGCTGTACAGCACCGTGGTACGCGCTGAGTACCCGGATATGGGCTCTAACTTCTTCCCGGCGGTGCTGTCTGTCATTCTGGTGTTCTGGATTGGCTTCAAGATGCGTGACCGTAAGCACCAGCTGCCAGAATAAGGTTTTGTTTGCCGGTTAAGCGAAGCGCCATCCGGCAACCGAGTTTTATCGGGCTGTCAGCAGTACGCCGCACTCCATATGGTGCGTGTACGGGAACTGATCGAATAACGCCAGACGTTCAACCTTGTGCGTCTGGCTTAATGTTTCCAGGTTCTTGCATAACGTTTCCGGGTTGCAGGAGATATACAGAATACGCGGGTACGCCTGCACCATTTTCTCGGTTTCGCTGTCCAGCCCGCTGCGCGGAGGATCGACGAAAATCGTCTCACACTGGTAGCCCTTCAGATCAATACCTTGCAGACGGTTAAAATCACGCACACCGTTCATCGCCTGGGTAAACTCTTCCGCCGACATGCGGATAATCTGCACATTATCAATATGGTTCGCGGCGATGTTGTATTGCGCGGCTGCAACCGACGGTTTGGCTATTTCGGTTGCCAGCACGCGTTCGAAGTTACGCGCCAGCGCCAGCGAAAAGTTACCGTTACCGCAGTACAACTCCAGCAGATCGCCCGTTGAGCCTTCGGTCGCTTTCAGCGCCCACTCCAGCATCTGCACGTTCATCGCGGCGTTAGGCTGAGTAAAGCTGTTCTCAACCTGGCGATAAATCATCTCTTTACCGCCAACCGGCAGGCGCTCATCGACGAAATCCTGATCCAGCGCGATTTTGGTTTTGGTCGCGCGGCCAATCAGGTGCACGTTGATGTTCTGCGCGCGCAGGGCATCGCGCAGGGCTTCTGCCGCCTGGCGCCACTCATCATTCAGCGCTTTATGGTACAGCAGCGAGACAATGGCCTGATTGCTTTGGGTGGTCAGGTAGTCAATCTGGAACAGCTTATGGCGCAGCAGCGGATTATCGCGCACGCCATCCATCATCAGCGCCATTAACTGGTTAATCAGCTCGCTGGCGGCCGGGAAGGTATCGACGCGGATACGACTTTTGGTCTGCTGATCGAAAATGATGTGATACAGGTCGTCGCCATCGTGCCAGATACGGAACTCAGCGCGCATACGATAGTGGCTGACCGGTGAGCGGAACACCTCAGGCGCAGGCGCAGCAAAAGGCGTCATCATGCTTTGCAGACGGACCACTTTCTCTGCCAGCTGTGCGTCGTACTGTTCTGTCGGGAGGTGTTCGGGGGTCATGATGCTTCCTGATTGATGATGAATTACGCCGGGATTGTAGGGATTGTGCAGGGGATGTCCAGCCTTAATGGTTATCAGCAGTCTGGACATCTATACGTATCTAATTGTAGCATTATGTTTCCGGTCTCTTAGGAGTGAAGAGGGAATCCAGTGAAAATCTGGAGCTGACGCGCAGCGGTAAAGACTGGCGGGATGAGAGCTGTAGACACTGCTGGCAAAGCGGGAAGTCTTCATCCACAACACGCCACCTAGCCCGAAGACCTGCCGGTATCACGTCGCATTTGGTGTCATCATCGCGTGCTATAGATGAGGCCTGCGGCATCCTTCTTATATTGTGGATGCTTTAACAATGATTAAAAAAGTTTCGCTGATGACGGCGCTTTCCGTCACGGCATTTTCGGGCTGGGCGCAGGATGGCACAGACTCGTTGGTGGTGACAGCAAACCGCGTTGAACAACCTGCTAATACCGTTCTGGCACCGAACTCCGTGGTGACCCGGGAAGATATCGAACGCTGGCAGGCAAAAAGCGTCGTTGAGGTGATGTCTCGCCTACCCGGCGTTGATATCGCGCAAAGCGGTGGAATGGGCGCTAACTCCTCTACCTTTATTCGCGGTACCGAATCCCGCCACGTGCTGGTGTTGATTGACGGTATTCCACTGAATAACGCCGGTATCAGCAACTCCCCGGATCTCAGCCAAATCCCTGTTTCGCTTATTCAACGTATCGAATATATCCGTGGCCCACGTTCGGCGCTGTATGGTTCAGATGCGATTGGCGGCGTCATTAACATCATTACCGGTCGCGACAAGCCGGGCGCGGAGATTTCAGCTGGCGTCGGTTCTAAAGGCTATCAGACCTATGACGGCTCCTTCCAGCAGGTGCTCGATAAAACCAAAATCACGATGGGCGGTAACTATACCTACACGCGCGGTTTTGATATCGATGCCCAGGATGCCCCACGTCAGCCTGACCGCGATGGGTTTATGAGTAAGTCGCTGTTTGGTTCCATCGAACAGCAGATCACCGACAACCTGAGCGGCTTCGTGCGTGGTTTGGGTTATGACAACCGCACCGACTATGACGGTTATGAGCATTATGATGCCAACTTTATGGTCGATGGCATGCCAGATACGCGCCAGCTGTATAGCCAGAACTGGGATACCGGCCTGCGCTTTAACCAGGGCATTTATCAGTCACAGCTGGTGGCCGGGTATGGTCGCAGCAAAGACCAGAACTATGATCCTGCGAAAGGTCGCTATGCGTCGTCCGCCACGATGGATGATGTTAAGCAATATACTGCGCAGTGGCTGAACACCGTCACGGTGGGTCACGGCAATATCGGGGCGGGTCTGGACTGGCAGAAGCAAAAAACCCAGGCGGGTACCGGCTATCTGGATAACGGTTACGATCAGCGCAATACAGGCGTGTTCCTGTCTGCTCTGCAGCAGTTTGATAGCGTCACGCTGGAAGCCGCAGCGCGTAACGATGATAACTCTAACTTTGGCAACCATAACACCTGGCAGACCAGCGCCGGATGGGAGTTCATTGACGGCTATCGGATCATCGGTTCCTACGGCACAGCCTTTAAAGCACCAACGATGAGTCAGATCCACAGTGCGAGTTATGGCAACCCGGATCTGAAACCGGAAGAGAGCAAGCAGTGGGAAGGCGGTTTTGAGGGGCTGACTGGCCCGGTGAACTGGCGTGTGTCAGGTTATCGTAACGATATCGACAATCTGATCAGCAGCGACCCGCGTACCTTCCGCTACTACAACGTCGATAAAGCGCGCATCAAAGGCATCGAAGCGACGGCACAGTTCGATACCGGTCTGGTAGGGCATCAGATCTCCTATGACTACGTGGATCCGCGTAATGCCAAAACAAACGAAGTGCTTGCCCGTCGTTCGAAGCAGCAGGTGAAATACCAGCTGGATATGCAGGTGTGGGACCTCGACTGGAACCTGGCGTACCGCTACCTGGGTACCCGTTATGACGTGTCGTACGATCCGAATACCTTTACTTCCGAGCGCGTGAAACTGGGCGGCGTAAGTTTGTGGGATCTCGCAGTTTCGTATCCGGTCACCTCACATCTTGTAGTTCGTGGTAAAATAGCCAACCTGTTCGATAAAGATTACGAGACAGTTTATGGCTACCAAACTGCAGGACGGGAATACACCTTGTCTGGCAGCTACACCTTCTGATCCACGTCCCACCGTGCTGGTGTTTGACTCCGGCGTCGGTGGGCTTTCGGTCTATGATGAGATTCGGCATCTCCTGCCGGATCTTCATTACATCTATGCTTTCGATAACGTCGCTTTTCCTTATGGGGAAAAGAGCGAAGCGTTTATTGTCGAGCGCGTCCTCGAGATCGTCACTGCCGTGCAGCAGCGTTATCCCCTCGCACTGGCGGTGATTGCCTGCAATACGGCGAGTACGGTTTCTCTCCCTGCATTACGCGAAAAATTCCCGTTCCCGGTTGTCGGTGTGGTTCCGGCGATTAAACCCGCTGCGCGCCTGACGGCAAACGGCGTGGTGGGATTACTGGCGACACGCGGTACGGTTAAGCGTCCTTATACGCGCGAATTGATTGAGCGCTTTGCCAATGAATGCAAGATTGCCATGTTAGGGTCTGCTGAGCTGGTTGAGATGGCCGAAGCGAAGCTGCACGGTCAAGCGGTGTCGCTGGAAGAGTTGCGTCGCATCTTACGCCCGTGGTTGTTAATGAATGAACCACCTGACACGGTCGTACTGGGTTGCACTCACTTTCCTTTGCTGCAGGAAGAACTGCTTGCCGTCCTGCCGGAAGGAACCCGTCTGGTGGATTCCGGCGCCGCCATCGCTCGTCGCACAGCATGGTTGCTTGAGCATGAAGCGCCAGATGCAAAATCTGTTGATGTGAATATCGCGTATTGCATGGCGTTAACGCCCGAAACTGAGCAACTTTTACCCGTTTTACTGCGTTATGGCTTCGAAACGCTCGAAAAACTCGCGCTGGAGCACGGTTTTGAGCAAAAAAGAGACGGTTGAAAGTTTTTTTTAAATTACCTCTTGTCACCGTCGGAGAACTCCCTATAATGCGCCTCCACTGACACGGAACAACGGATTACAAACCGCCGTGACAGCAGGGGTTCAGAGATGAACGCCGACAGAGAAAAGCGAAAATAAACGCTTGACTCTGAATGAGGAAGGCGTAATATAC
>NZ_JBOGBT010000107.1:0-31276 GCF_051656365.1 Silvania sp.
CCCGACCCGAAGCCGGAAGGAATAAGCTGAGGGTATCGCGTAGCGACGATTTTCTTGCCGGGAGCCCGGGTAGCCAGGGCGGTGGCGATTGAGCCGCCCTGGCACGTTCACGGGTGACGCGACTGACAGAGAAGCACAAAACTTAAAGTGAACGGAACCACCACCGGAGCCGCATGCTCCCCCTCACCCCAACCCTCTCCCTGAATGGAGAGGGGGCCGACCGTGCCAATTTTATTGTGGGGATCCCTCAACCTGTGGGAGAGGGTTAGGCTGAGGGGATCAGGCCGCTCCCTCTTCCGGGGTGCCGGAATAAATATCAAACCGGTGGCCTTTGGTGACCACCGCATTAGTCGTTGCAACCTCCGCCAGCGGCGGGGCGTAATCCGGACGTTTAACCACAACACGCTTTGTTGCCAGCTGTCGTGCAGGCTCCAGTAATCCGTCAGCATCCAGATCCGGGCCCACCAGCGACTGAAACACCCGCATCTCTTTTTTCACCAGCGCGCTTTTCTGCTTATGCGGGAACATCGGGTCAAGATAGACCACCTGCGGGCGCGGGGTGATATCCGTTAACGCCGTCAGGCTGGAGGCGTGGATCAGCTGCAACCGCTCCTGCAACCAGCTGCCAATTTCCGGGTCGGCATAGCCGCGGGCGAGACCGTCATCCAGTAAAGCCGCGACCACCGGGTTGCGCTCCAGCATCCGCACCCGACAGCCGACAGAGGCCAGCACAAACGCATCGCGCCCTAACCCTGCCGTTGCGTCGACCACGTCGGGTAGATAGCTCCCCTTCACGCCAACTGCCTTCGCGACCGCTTCACCGCGACCGCCGCCGAACTTGCGTCGGTGCGCCATCGCCCCACCGACAAAATCAACATAAATGCCGCCGAGTTTGGGCTCGTCGCACTTGCGCAGCTCCAGATGCGTCGGGGTCATCACCAACGCCATCAGGTTATCGGCGTCATGCTCCAGTCCCCAGCGGGCAGCAAGAACAGATAAGGCGCCGTCTCCGGCGCCTGTTTCATCTACTAAGCAGATTTTCACAACAACGATCAGCCCTTGATTCCGTAATGTTCCAGCATCGCATCCAGCTGCGGTTCACGGCCACGGAAGCGTTTAAACAGCTCCATCGGCTCTTCGGAACCGCCGCGCGTCAGGATGTTGTCGAGGAACGACTGGCCGGTAGCGCGGTTGAAAATCCCCTCTTCTTCGAAGCGAGAATAAGCGTCTGCCGCCAGCACGTCGGCCCACAGGTAGCTGTAGTAACCCGCCGCGTAACCGCCAGCAAAGATATGGCTGAACGCGTGCGGGAAGCGGCCCCAGGTCGGTCCAGGAATAAGCGCCACCTGCTTTTTAATTTCGGCCAGGGTTTCGAGGATCTTCGCGCCCTGCTCCGGGCTGAACTCCGCGTGCAGACGGAAATCAAACAGGCCGAACTCCAGCTGGCGCAGAATAAACATCGCCGCCTGGTAGTTTTTTGCTTCCAGCATTTTATCCAGCAGCGATTTTGGCAGCGGTTCGCCGGTTTCATAATGGCCGGAGATAAACGCCAGCGCGTCCGGCTCCCAACACCAGTTTTCCATAAACTGGCTTGGCAGTTCGACCGCATCCCACGGTACGCCGCTGATGCCCGCCACGCCCGCCGCTTCGATACGGGTCAGCATATGGTGCAGACCGTGGCCGAATTCGTGGAACAGGGTGATCACTTCGTCGTGGGTAAACAGCGCAGGTTTGCCGCTCACCGGACGGTTAAAGTTACAGGTCAGGTAGGCGACAGGCTTTTGCAGCGAACCGTCGGCTTTACGCATCTGGCCGACACAGTCGTCCATCCAGGCGCCGCCACGTTTGTTTTCTCGGGCGTACAGATCGAGATAGAAGCTGCCGCGCAGTTCGTTTTTCTCGTCATACAGCTCGAAGAAACGCACCTCCGGGTGCCACACGTCGACGTCGTGACGCTCTTTGGCGGTGATGCCATAGATGCGTTTGACCACTTCAAACAGGCCGTTAACGGCTTTGTTTTCCGGGAAATACGGGCGCAGCTGCTCGTCGCTGATGCTGTAGAGATGCTGCTTCTGTTTTTCGCTGTAGTACGCAATGTCCCACGGCTGCAGGTCATCCACGCCACACTCGGCTTTCGCAAAGGCACGCAGCTGGGCCAGCTCTTTCTCGCCCTGTGGACGGGCGCGTTTTGCCAGATCGGTTAAGAAATCCAGCACCTGCTGTGGGTTCTCGGCCATTTTGGTGGCAAGGGATTTATCCGCGTAGCTGTCAAAGCCTAACAGCTGCGCCAGCTCGTGACGCAGGGCGAGGATTTCGGCCATCACCGGACTGTTATCCCATTTACCGGCATTCGGCCCCTGATCGGAGGCGCGGGTGCTGTAGGCGCGGTACATCTCTTCGCGCAGAGCCTGGTTGTCACAGTAGGTCATTACCGGCAGATAGCTCGGGATATCCAGCGTCAGCAGGTAACCTTCCTGCTCTTTGGCTTCTGCCTGCGCTTTTGCCGCCGCCAGGGCGCTTTCCGGCATTCCGGCCAGTTCGGCCTCGTCGGTGACCAGTTTGGTCCAGCCCATGGTGGCATCCAGCACGTTGTTGCTGTACTGATTACCCAGTTCAGACAGACGCGTGGCAATCTCACCGTAGCGCTGCTGTTTGTCTTTCGCCAGGCCAATGCCCGACAGTTCAAAATCACGCAGCGCGTTATCGACCGATTTTTTCTGCGCGGTATTCAACGTCGCATAATGATCGCCGTCGCGCAGATCGCGATACGCCTGGTACAGCCCTTCGTGCTGCCCAACCCAGGTGCTGTACTCCGACAGCAGCGGCAGGGTTTGCTCGTAAGCTTCTCGCAGTTCCGGGCTGTTTTGCACCGAGTTCAGGTGGCTTACCGGGGAGAAGATGCGCCCGAGCACATCATCGACTTCCGCCAGCGGCTGACACAGATTTTCCCAGCTATAGGGCGCGCCCTGCGCCACTACGCTCTCAACCGCAGAGCGGCAATCGTCCAGTGCTTTGGTGACGGCTGGCACGACATGTTCAGGCTGAATGGAGGAAAACGGCGGCAACGAAAAAGGCGTCAGTAATGGATTGGTCATAAGCACTGTCCTGTTAAATAAGTGAATGAAGGGCGCATCCTGCGCGAGCATATTGTGTCTAGAATGGGGTTAAGTGTAGTGAATTTCAATGCCACACGCGGCTGAATAATACCCGGTAGCGCGGCGCTTACCGGGCCTGCGGGTAATCTGTGCCGTTCTGCGGTAAACTGTGGAAAATCGTTTACTCAGTGGAATTCATCTACCCATGCTCAGTTATCGCCACAGCTTTCACGCGGGCAACCACGCCGACGTCCTTAAACACACCGTTCAGAGCTTGATTATCGAAGCGCTTAAAGAGAAAGATAAACCGTTTCTCTATCTGGACACCCATGCCGGCGCAGGTCGCTATCAGCTGAGCGGCGAGCACGCTGAGCGGACCGGCGAATACCTCGAAGGTATCGGCCGTATCTGGCAGCAGGATGACCTGCCGGCAGAGCTTGAGCCGTACATCAGCGTGATCAACCATTTCAACCGCGGCGAACAGCTGCGCTACTACCCGGGCTCGCCGCTGATTGCCCGCCAGCTGCTGCGCGAGCAGGACAGCATTCAGCTGACCGAGCTGCACTCGAGCGATTTCCCGCTGCTGCGCTCTGAATTCCAGAAAGACAGCCGCGCGCGCGTGGAAAAATCCGACGGCTATCAGCAGCTGAAGGCAAAATTACCGCCGGTATCCCGTCGTGGCCTGGTGCTGATCGATCCGCCGTATGAAATGAAGTCGGATTATCAGGCGGTGGTCGCCGGTATTCATGAAGGCTACAAACGTTTTGCCACCGGTACCTATGCACTGTGGTATCCGGTAGTACTGCGTTCGCAAATCAAACGCATGATCAAAGACCTGGAAGCGACCGGCATCCGCAAAATTATGCAGATTGAACTGGCCGTGCGTCCGGACAGCGACCAGCGCGGCATGACCGCCTCCGGCATGATCGTGGTTAACCCGCCGTGGAAGCTCGAAGCGCAGATGAACAACGTCCTGCCGTGGCTGCACAAGAAGCTGGTTCCGACGGGCATCGGCCATGCCACCGTCAGTTGGATCGTGCCAGAGTAATCGCAGCAATCGGTGGAAGCTATTGATTTCCGGTATACAATCGCGGCAATTAACGATTAAGGACAAGACCATGACAAAGCATTATGACTACATCGCTATCGGCGGCGGCAGCGGCGGTATCGCCTCGATTAACCGTGCGGCCATGTATGGCCAGAAATGCGCGCTGATTGAAGCCAAAGCGCTGGGCGGCACCTGCGTGAACGTCGGTTGTGTACCGAAAAAGGTGATGTGGCATGCGGCGCAGATCCGCGAGGCTATCCATATGTATGGCCCGGATTACGGCTTTGACACCACCATCAACCACTTTGACTGGGATAAGTTAATCGCCAGCCGCACCGCTTACATTGACCGCATCCATACCTCGTACGACAACGTGCTGGGTAAGAACAACGTCGATGTGATCCGTGGTTTTGCCCGTTTCGTTGATGCGAAGACCATTGAAGTGAACGGCGAGACGATCACCGCCGATCACATCCTGATCGCTACCGGCGGCCGTCCGAGCCACCCGGGTATTCCGGGCGCGGAATACGGTATCGACTCCGACGGTTTCTTTGAACTGCCTGCCCTGCCAAAACGCGTTGCTGTCGTTGGCGCGGGCTATATTGCCGTTGAGCTGGCAGGCGTGATTAACGGTCTCGGTGCCGAAGCGCATCTGTTTGTGCGTAAACATGCCCCGCTGCGCAGCTTCGATCCGCTGATCGTTGAGACGCTGGTAGAAGTGATGAACGCCGAAGGCCCGCATCTGCACACCCAAGCCGTGCCAAAAGCGGTGGTTAAAAATGCCGACGGCAGCCTGACCCTGGAGCTGGAAGATGGCCGTAGCCAGACCGTCGATTGCCTGATCTGGGCCATTGGCCGCGAACCGGCGAACGACAACTTCAACCTGGCCGCGACCGGTGTGAAGACCAACGAGAAAGGCTATATCACGGTCGATAAATTCCAGAACACCAGCGTGCCGGGGATTTACGCCGTCGGTGATAACACCGGTGCAGTCGAGTTGACTCCGGTGGCCGTTGCCGCAGGCCGTCGCCTCTCTGAGCGCTTGTTTAACAACAAGCCGGATGAGCATCTGGACTACAACCTTATCCCGACCGTGGTCTTCAGCCACCCGCCAATCGGCACCGTCGGCTTAACCGAGCCGCAGGCGCGCGAGCAGTATGGCGACGACCAGGTGAAAGTGTACAAATCCTCTTTCACCGCCATGTATACCGCTGTGACCACTCACCGCCAGCCGTGCCGCATGAAATTAGTGTGTGTCGGCCCGGACGAGAAGATCGTCGGTATTCACGGCATTGGCTTTGGTATGGATGAGATCCTGCAGGGCTTTGCGGTGGCGCTGAAAATGGGTGCAACCAAGAAAGACTTTGATAATACCGTGGCGATCCACCCTACTGCGGCAGAAGAGTTTGTGACAATGCGTTAATTACGCATGACGACCGGTGTCAGGCAATGATTATCTGCCCGACACCGGTACACTCCTCGAATATAAACATCTTCAGATGCATATTTAGCAGACGCATCCCTGCCAGCTGGCAATGACGTAATCGGATCGGTTGCGTAATAACGCTATGTGAAAAAAAGACATTCTTCATATCGCAATTATCAAAACAAACGCCATCAATATAACAACGATTAATTAATAAACTTTTAAACTGCACATTCCTGAACAAACATTGTTTCAAATTCGAACGATAAACTATCGCCGTATTACCGCCTTCACAAATATGCAACCGCGCAAAATGGCGGCTTTCCAGTAACCCCTTCAGTTCTGTTATAGTGGATTTCTGCTCGCAACTCTGTTGAAAAGACAAAGGCATAGCGCCCTGACGCTTCGCGTTAAGGTTCATGAGGATTCCTGTTTTTTGAAGTGTCATCTGAATCGATGACATTAAGTGGAATCCCTTAATTACGATTGTCAGCGTGGCGAAACAAGGTCGATTTTGGACACTTATTTGCAGAGTTAAACGATAAAACAAAAGTGCATATTCACAGCAATAGCAATCCCGTCAAAATATAATTTACCTTAAGGGAATATTTCATGCCGATAAGCAAAAGTAAGAACGCTATTCTGGTATTTGAATCACCGTGGAAACTCGATGATTACGATGCCAACCGCTCGTCAGTGCTGCCATTCGTGCAGGGGATCGCCAAAATGCATGGCGATACAGAGGTCTATTCCTTGAATTTCTACAATAAAAAGAGCTTTGAGATTGCGCTGGAGTGTTTATGTCGGCAGCGATTCGACAACACCATTGTCTATATTGCGGCGCATGGCAGTAAGACCCGGATTGGCGACGTCTCGCTCGAAGAGATCCTGTACGCCATAAATGAAAAATCCAAGAAATTCAATATCAAAGGTCTGATGCTGGGCTCGTGTTTTGCAGGATACAATACTGAAAAAATTGAAGTGTTCATTGAAGGCAGCAAGCTGACCTGGTGTGCAGCCTATTCCTCATCATGCTACTGGCTACAGGGCACCATGCTTGACTGCGCTATTATTCACAGCGCACTCAATATTGAAGATGAGGAGTATAAAACGCGTGATGAGATGGA
Source organism: Silvania sp. (assembly GCF_051656365.1). NCBI lineage: Bacteria > Pseudomonadati > Pseudomonadota > Gammaproteobacteria > Enterobacterales > Enterobacteriaceae > Silvania > Silvania sp. Next base: position 6,697 of record NZ_JBOGBT010000107.1, read on the forward strand.
ATCCGCGTTTGCTGATGCCGTTATGCCCTTCGCAGCAAATGCGATCATTGGCGAAGACAGTAAAAATCAGCCCGTACCCTTATCAGATTCCCTACAGTTCATCATTCAGCCTGAAGGACGCGGTTTTCGCGCACAACTTTCCTCCGGGAGGATTTTCGCCCAGGCACATGACATGCGCATGAACGAAGAAGATGAGGAAGCCATCGCCTGATTAACACTCTGTTGCAAAGCGAATGATCCGAAATTTACCCACGCCACGTCCTGCTGGTTTACATGTTTATCGTCGTAAAAACATCAACATGTGGCCAGCAACCCCGCGTTAACCTTTTTGTAAAATGTGATCGACAGCACACTTTCCTTTCCAGACACCGAAGCGAATGACTAAGCTTAGTAAGCACCCGGATATAACCAGACATGTGACAACGCTTACCGGAGGTCCTGACCATCATGTTCAACCAGAAAATACGCACTGTAGAGACCGTAGAGTTCGACATAGAACAAGAACTTCTCTACGAAATCGATCCCTGCGAGTTAAAACTGGATGAAATGCTCGAAGCGGAGCCAGAGCCTGAAATGATTGAAGGGCTGCCTGCTTCTGACGCGTTGACGCCTGCCGATCGCTACCTTGAGCTTTTCGAGCATGTTCAGTCGACGCGTCTGTTTGCCGACAGCAAAACCTTTCCCGACTGCTCGCCTAAAATGGATCCGCTGGATATTCTCATCCGCTACCGCAAGGTACGACGCCACCGGGACTTTGACCTGCGCCAGTTTGTCGACAAGCACTTCTGGCTACCGGAAGTTCTGTCGAGCGAGTATATGTCCGATCCTTCATTCTCGCTCAAAGAACATATCGACAACTTGTGGCCGGTGCTGACACGCGAGCCGCAGGATCATATTCCGTGGTCGTCCCTGCTGGCGCTGCCGCAGGCCTATATTGTGCCCGGCGGACGCTTCAGCGAGACCTATTACTGGGATTCCTATTTCACCATGCTGGGGCTGGCCGAGAGCGGTCGACACGACATGCTGAAATGCATGGCAGATAACTTCGCGTGGATGATTGAACGCTACGGGCATATCCCCAACGGCAACCGTACCTACTACCTGAGCCGCTCCCAGCCGCCGGTGTTTGCCCTGATGGTGGAGCTGTTCGAAGAGGACGGCGTGCGCGGGGCGCGGCGTTATCTGGACCATCTGAAAATGGAATATGCCTTCTGGATGGACGGGGCCGATTCACTGGTGCTTAACCAGGCCTACCGCCACGTGGTACGAATGCCGAACGGGGCGCATCTCAACCGCTACTGGGATGACCGCGATACCCCGCGGGATGAGTCCTGGATTGAGGACGTGGAAACCGCTCGCCACTCCGGTCGTCCACCGAACGAGGTGTATCGGGATCTGCGTGCCGGGGCCGCCTCGGGCTGGGACTACTCCTCCCGCTGGCTGCGGGATACTGGTCGGCTGGCCAGCATTCGCACCACCCAGTTTATCCCCATCGATTTGAACGCATTTCTGTTCAAACTGGAAAATACCATCGCCAATATTTCCGGACGTAATGGTGATAAGGAGACCGAAGCGCTGTTCCGCCAGAAAGCCAGCGACCGTCGCGCAGCAGTAGACCATTATCTGTGGGATGACGAGATGGGCTGCTACCGGGATTACGACTGGCGACGCGAGGAGCTGGCGCTGTTTTCCGCCGCCAGTATCGTGCCGTTGTACGTTGGCATGTCTACTCATGAACAGGCTGATCGGTTATCCGACGCGGTGAAAGCGCGTCTTCTTACCCCGGGCGGTATTCTTGCCACCGAGCATGAGACGGGTGAGCAGTGGGATAAACCCAACGGCTGGGCACCGCTGCAGTGGATGGCGATCCAGGGATTCAAAATGTACGGCAACGACTCGCTGGGGGATGAAATTGCCCACAGCTGGCTGCAGACGGTTAACCATTTCTACAAGGCCCACCACAAGCTGATTGAGAAGTACCACATCGCCAGCAGCCTGCCGCGTGAAGGGGGCGGGGGTGAGTATCCCCTGCAGGATGGTTTTGGCTGGACCAACGGCGTGGTGCGCCGTCTGATAGGCCTGTACGGGGAGCCGTAGCTCCCCGGTTACGCGATAAAAAAAACGCTGCTCGTGGGAGTGCAAGTCCGGAGCAGCGCAGGCGAATGGCTCGCCTCAGGGGTATCAGGCTATCGATGGCGTCAGCGTGATGCGATCCAATGGCCCAACGATAAACAGGTATGAGAACAGGCCAATCAGCCCCATTGAGCCGACGTACAAAATGGCGTAATCGAACGACTGCGTGTTAGCAAGAATGACCCCGATCGCCAGTGGCGTGACGATACTCGCCAGATTGCCGCACATGTTGAACACCCCACCCGCCATCCCTAACACCTCTTTTGGCGAGGTGTCGCTGAGAATGCACCAGCCCAGGTTGCCGAACCCTTTGGCGAAGAACGCCAGGCTCATCGCAGCAATTACCACAAACTCCGACGAAGTGTAGTTAGCGAGCACAATCACGCAGGAGAGCAACATGCCGCAGATCACCGGCAGCTTACGCGCCGTGGTCAGGCTGTAGCCACGCTTCAGCAGCCAGTCGGAGAACACCCCTCCGGCCAGGCCGCCAATAAAGCCCGCAATTGCCGGAATACTGGCGATAAAACCCACTTTCAGAATCGACATCCCTTTGGCCTGATACAGATAGGTAGGAAACCAGGTCAGGAAGAACCAGGTGATCGACGTGACGCAGAACTGGCCGATATAGACGCCAATCATCATCCGGTTCAGGCAGACGCTTTTCATCTGCGCCAGGGTCAGCTTCTGAGCAGTTTTTGCGCTGCCAAGCGTAGGTTCACCTCCGCCCTCGCGGATATAGTCAATTTCCTGTTGGTTTACTTTCGGGTGGTGCAACGGATCTTTAACTTTTATTAACCATGTAATCCCGAGAAAGACGCCGATAGCACCAATATAATAAAAGACATAATGCCAGCTTAAATTATGCAGAATCAGGGTCATCAGCGGCGTAATAATCCCCAGCGAGATATACTGTGCGGCCTGATAAACCGAGGTCACAAATCCGCGTTCATTATTGGGGAACCACTGCACGCTTAATCGGCTATTTGCCGGGAAAGCGGGTGCCTCAATGGCCCCCATCAGCAGGCGTAAAATAACCAGCACCATCAGCGGGCTGGCATACAGATAAATTGTGCCCTGGAACATCGTCACCAGCGACCAGCCAATGAGCGCACAGCCGTAGACCAGCCGAGAACCGTAGCGATCGAGTAGCCACCCGCCGGGCAGCTGCATAATCACATAGGCGATGCCAAAGGAGGAAAATGCCAGCCCCATCGCTTCGGGATCAAAACCTAACTCTTTACTCATGAAGGGCGCAACCACCGATAATGTTGCGCGGTCGGCATAATTAAAGACAGTGGCCAGAAATAAGAAAGTTAATATGCTATAGCGTACTTTGGTCCGTTTTATTATTGTGTTCATCACCCACTCCAGTATTTAGGGTTGAGAGAATAGTCAGGGAATAACTGCGGGAGATTACCCCGCCAGGCGGATTACGGGCGTTTACCAAATTCACAGCTTAATTGGGTCCAGCGACGCGCCTGCTCGCTGAGGGTAAAGCCCAGCCCGTGACGATCGGAGATCCACATCCGTCCGTCGCGCAGCTCGAGTTGCTCGTTGAATAACGGGTTCAGCCACTCGAAATGCTCCAGCCACGGCTCCAGGGGATAAGCGGCAGATAAGTGCAGATGTACTTCCATCGCGAAGTGCGGGGCCAGCTTGCGTCCGTGTTTGGCGGCCAGATCCATGATTTTCAGGAACGGGGAGATACCGCCCACGCGCGGGGCATCCGGCTGCACGTAGTCGCTGGCATTGCCGAGGATCAGCTGCTCATGCTCGCGGAAGCTGGTCAGCATTTCACCCGTTGCAATCGGGGTATCCAGCGCGGCGGCCAACTGTGCGTGGCCTTCCACGTCGTAGGCATCCAGCGGCTCTTCAATCCACACCAGATTGAATTGCTCCATTTTGCGTCCCATGCGGATGGCGGTCTCACGGTCCCACTGCTGGTTAGCATCCACCATCAGCGGGAAATCGTCGCCCAGCGCTTCGCGAACGGCAGTTAAGCGGCGAATATCTTCGGCACAGTTGGGCTGGCCGACTTTCAGCTTGATGCCACCAATCCCGTTCTCGCGGGAGATAACCACGTTTTTCAGCACCTGATCCAGTGGGGTATGCAGGAAGCCACCGGACGTGTTGTAGCACTGCACCGAGTCGCGGTGTGCGCCAAGCAGTTTGGCCAGCGGCAGACCCGCACGTTTGGCTTTCATGTCCCACAGCGCAATATCAATTGGCGAAATCGCCTGCACCGCCATCCCGCTGCGCCCAACAGAGGCACCCGCCCACAGCAGCTTGGTGTAAATCTTTTCGATGTCGTTCGGATCTTCGCCCAGCAGATTGTCAGCAATCTCTTTGGCATGGGCGTAGATCCCCTGCCCGCCCGCGCGTTTTGAGTAGCTGAACCCCACCCCTTCAAAACCGTCGCGGCTGCGAATTTCAGCGACAATGATCGCCACTTCGGTTAACGGCTTCTGGCGGCCGGTCAGCACCTTGGCATCGCTGACCGGCACCGCCAGCGGAAGAAAGGCTAATGACAGTTTGACCCATTCAATACGGTCGCCGGTTTCGGCCGCCGTTTTTGCCTGGCCCGCTTTGGCGTAGGACACGGTTTCGGAATTTGCACTTAAAGACATTACGCTCTCCTGGTCATAAAAAATGTTTGCGCTAACATTTCTATGCCCATTATCTTTTGAGCACCAGCAGGGTGTCTTTAATTTGAACAACCGATCACAATACCCACAATAAAGTCGCGAATATCTGGAAGCTGCATCGCAATCCAAAAGAATATGGGAATTTGCACAATGCAATATGATTGCGCTAACATTTGGTGTTACTCCCTTTTGTTAAGCGACTGATTTTGCGCTGGTAACGCGCGTGTCTGCTAGCAATGGTCAGGAGCATCATGAATAATGCGTTAACGCATCCCGCTATCATCACCAGGCTAACCACTGTGAAGAGTCCGAAACCGTCAAACGCCCCTACGCTGGAAGATGTCGCCCGCCATGCCGGACTGTCGCCGATGACGGTCAGCCGGGCGCTGAATAACCCGCAGGTTGTGCGCCCGAAAACGGTGGAGAAGGTGATGCAGGCCGTGCGCGCAACCGGGTATATTCCCAACGCGCTGGCGGGTGGGCTGGCGTCCCGGCGCAGCAAGCTTATCGCCGTGGTAGTTCCGCAAATCAACAACAACATGTTTGTCGATACCATTCAGGCGCTGAGCGATGAGCTGGCGCTTCGCGGCTACCATATTTTGCTGAGCGTGACGGGCTACAGCGAACAGACCGAAGCCGATCTGGTGGCAACCCTGTTGTCACGCCGCCCGGATGGTGTGGTACTCACCGGTATTCATCACTCCGCTGAGATGAAAAAAATCATTTTCAACGCTGCCATTCCGGTTGTCGAAATCTGGGATCTGACCCCAACGCCGCTCGACATGCTGGTGGGTTTCTCACATGAAAAAGTCGGCCAGGCCACGGCGGAGTACCTGTTGCAGGAGGGGTATCGTCGTCCCGGACTGCTGTGGACTCCGGATCGGCGCGCCGATCAGCGCAAGCACGGGCTGAGCGAGACGTTTAAACGTCAGGGCATCAACCAGTTACCCCAGATTGATGTGCCTCTACCCGCGTCGCTGGCGCTGGGGCGCGAAGGGCTGACCCGGCTGTTAGCCGACGGCGAATTTGATGTGATTGTGTGTAGCTCCGATACCCTGGCGCAGGGGGCGATCATGGAAGCAGAAAGCCGCGGATTAACTGTCCCGCAGGATATCGCGGTGATCGGCTTTGGTGATCTGGATTTTGCCGCCAGCAATCGCCCGGCGATCACCACCGTCAGCGTCGACAGGCGGGCAATCGGTCAACGCGCCGCGATGCTGCTGGCCGACCGGATCGAACATATCCCGCGTGAAGACGCCATCATTGATATCGGCTTCCATCTGGTGAAACGGCAATCCGCCTGAGTCAGCGGATCACGTCATAAATCGTGGTCTGGATCGTCTGCCATTTTTGCGCGCTGGTATTCGGTTGAGCCTTCGCCCGCCGCGTCGCCTGATCCATCTCGCGGCGTTGACGCTCCACCACCGCCGGTACGGTACAGAACGCCCGTAAATATTCTTTACGCAGAGGGGTGAGCGCTTCGCCTGCGGACATGGCGTGGCTCAGGGTGGTAATAAACTGACGGCAGGGCTTCTCTTCGGTCATTTGCAGCCGATAGCGCATCAGCACATCCAGCACGGCGGCATTGCCCACTGCGAGCGAGTGCTCAGTCCAGGAGAGCTTCCAGTCCATCCCCGCTTTCAGAAACAGCAGCGTCACCCGGGTGTCGTTGCGATCGATTGCCGAGCGGAAGTTATTCTCATCCCAGGTGATGCCCATCTGGTCCAGCGTGCCACGGGATGTCGGGGCGTCACGTATCTCTTCTGCCACCGTCGACACCGGCGTCGCGGCCGTTGCCGCCTGAGCGGGTTCACTGCCTTCGCTGACCAGCCACACGCCGCCGACCAGCATTGCTATCACCATCACCCCCACGGCACCCCACAGTCCGACGAAAATCAGATGATCGCGCTGCTCGGGCGTGCGATCGGGACGACGCCGTGGTTTATCGATAGTGTCGCGGACCTCAAAAATATCGTCCCCGCTGGCTTTGCGTTTTTTCCGCGCCGTCTCCCAGAAGGCGTGGACCTCACTGGCCCCTTCGGCCAGCAGTTCTGCCGGATTGACCCGTGTGCGGCCCTCTTCAAACGCGCGCTGAACGGGGCCTGCAATCTGCTGATAGTAATTCTCCAGCAGCAGGGTTTGCGCCGAGCTCAGGGGTTGCTGGGCGATAATCTTGTTGCGGATCACCCGGAGGTCATCAAGGAAGGTCTGCAGCGTTTTGCGCGGCTCCACCAGCAGCGTCAGCATCGACGGATCGTTAAACAGCGGGGCATACGAGCGGGAGAACTCTTTTTTATCCACCAGCATCAGGGCCAGCTCGCTGAACAGCATCCCACTGAGCACGTCGTTGCGTTCGCCCTGCCGCAGCCATCGGCGCACCTTATCGGCACTGAATAGCGTTTTCAGGTGATTGTTAAGCCGTACCGGGTCAGGCCATGCCTGAATAATGAGCCCTTTGATCATCATTTCCAGCGCCCGCACCTGCTTTTGTGCCTGCTGCTGCTGGGCCTGGTCGCTGTCACTCAGTTCCGTGCTATAGGTCAGCAGCGGCTGCTGCAAGCGCAGATGCTCAAGGGAAGTCACAAAGCGCGTAGCGGCGATCAGTTGGTTATCACTCACCTCCTGCCCACTCTCATACTGCGGCACCCGCTGCTGCAGTAGCCGGAGCTGCAGGGTGAACTGGGATAGTTGCGCGTCATTCAGGTTGAGGCGCTTCGCTACCGCTGCCCATCCCCCCAGACCCAGCCGGGCAGTATCGAGCTGTTCGAGGAACCAGCGGGGATCTTTGCCTTCGGTAACGTGCACTTTTAACAGGAGCAATATCTCTACTGAGGCCTGACGGATTATGCCCAGACAGCGTTCAAACTGTTCTCGAATCTGGTGCGATTGGCTGAGGATCATCATTTTCCTTTAAATACTGCGCCAGCGTATTAAGAGGCGGTCTGATAACCGCTTTTTCTTTAAGTTATATTGGGTTAAACATACCTGAGAACAGGTACTATTACAGTGACAATGTTAATATCATTTACAAAAGCTTCCGGAGGATTGCATGCCTGTTTTGCACACCCCGCGCTTAACCTGCTCTCCGCTGCAGGCAGCCGACTGGCCCTTTTTCCTGGCCCTGCAGCAGCACCCTGAGGTGATGCGCTATGTGGCAGAAGCTCGCCCGGAGGAGGCTATTCGCGAGGCCTTCACGCCCCGGCTGGCCGACTGGACGCCGGGCAGCGCCCACTGGCTGTGCCTGGTGGTGCGCGACAGCGCTCTCCAGACGCCACTCGGGGTGACGGGGTATATTCATCGAGAAGCTGATTGCGCCGAAGTGGGATTTTTATTCGCCCCGCAGGCGCAGGGAAAAGGTTACGGTCTGGAATCCCTGCGTGCGGTATGTGATTACGCTTTCACACAGGGCGGTATCCGCCGCTTAACCGCCACGGTCACGGCGGGGAATGTGGCTTCGCGACGGCTGCTGGAAAAAGCGGGATTTATTCTGGAAGGGGAACTGCGCGAAAGCTACTGGCTGGCAGGCCAATGGCATAATGACTGGCTGTTTGGCCTGCTGAAAAAAGAGTACTCCCCAGCGCAATAGCGTACCGCGGGGATCCCTCCCCGGTACGTTTTTACAGGAACATTCCCCCGGACACTTCGATCCGCTGGGCATTCATCCACCCCAGCTCGTCGCTTAACAGCGCCGCGATCGCATCGCCAATATCGTCCGGCAATCCGACGCGTCCCAGCGCGGTCTGGGCGGCAATGTGCTGGTTAATCTCCGCGTTATCGCGCACCCGCCCGCCGCCAAAATCCGTCTCAATGGCGCCAGGGGCAATAATATTGGCGGTTATTCCGCGTGCCCCCAGCTCTTTCGCCTGGTAGCGCGTGAGCACTTCCATCGCCCCTTTCATCGACGCATAGGTGCTGGATCCCGGCTGGGCAAAGCGTGCTAACCCGGAGGAGACATTCAGGATCCGCCCGCCGTTGTTGATCAGCGGTAACAGGCGCTGGGTCAGGAAGAACGGGCCTTTAAAGTGGATGTTCAGCATCTCGTCGAACTGCGCTTCGGTGGTCTCGGCAAAGGGGGTGTATAAACCTACGCCAGCGTTGTTCAATAAATAATCGAAGGTGTCACGTTGCCACAGGGTGCGGAGTTTCTCACCCGTCTGGGCTACAAAATCGTCAAAGCCTGCAACATCGCCGACATTCAGCTGTATTGCCGCTGCCTTTACCCCTTTTTGTTCAATTTCACGCACGACATCCAGAGCCTCCTGGTGGCTACGATTCCAGGTCAGGATGATACCGACGCCCTTCGCGGCAAGCTTCAGCGCCGCGTTTTTACCGAGCCCGCGGCTGCCGCCTGTCACTAATGCGATACGTTCAGTCATAAGAAACCTCATTTCGGCTGTTGTGATGATTGAGAAAGAGCTTATTAGGTGATAGAAAATCGATAAATATGCTAAATCGCACTTCACTGTTTCACTGACAACAACAATGAGCACACCCTATGGATAAAATTAACGCAATGCAGCTGTTTATACGCGTCGCGGAACTGGAGAGTTTTTCCCGCGCGGCGGACTCGATGGGCCTTCCTAAAGGTAGCGTATCGCGCCAGATTCAGGCCCTGGAAAACGGGCTGGGCGCGCAGTTGCTGCATCGGACGACGCGCCGCGTCAGCCTGACGCAGGACGGAATGGTCTACTACGAGCGGGCCAAAGATCTGCTCGCTAACCTCGATGAACTGGATGGTCTTTTTTTGCACGACCCTGCGAGCGTCAGCGGTCGGCTGCGGGTGGATATGCCAGCCGGCGTTGCGCGACATTTGGTCATCCCGCGACTGCCACAGTTTTTACAGCAGTACCCCGGCATTGAGCTGGAGCTGAGCAGCAGCGATCGTCTGGTGGATGTGATCCGCGAAGGGTTTGACTGCGTGGTGCGCGTCGGCACGCTGAAAGATTCCGGTTTGATCGCCCGTCCGCTCGGTAAGCTGTCGGTGATTAACTGCGCCAGCCCCGATTATCTGACGCGTTTTGGCTATCCCGACGGGCTGGATGATTTGGCCTCCCATGCGGTGGTGCATTACACCACCCACCTCGGTACCCGCCCACAGGGCTTTGAGTATTACGACGGCGAGACCAGCCACTGGGTCAAAACCGGCGGCATCCTGACGGTGAATAGCACCGAAACTTACCACGCCTCGGCCATTGCCGGACTGGGGATTATTCAGGTGCCACGCGTGGGTGTGCGCGATTCTCTGCGCGCCAAAAAGCTGCAGGAAATCCTGCCGCAATACCGCGCCAGGCCGATGCCGGTGTCGCTGATTTATCCCCATCGTCGCAACCTCTCCCGCCGGGTGCATCTGTTTATGGCGTGGCTTACGGAGATCATGAAAACCTACGTGGACTGAGGCAGGCTATAATTTCAAAGACCTCCCGCTTATCAACAAGGAAAATGCGCGTGACGCCGGAAAACAACCAGCAACGTCCGACTCAGGAACTGGACTACGAGCCAATTAAGAAACTGGACACTCAACCGCTGCAGAAGGAGGCGGATACCGGGGCCAACATTACCCACGTGCGTAAAACGGGCAGCCTGCTGGACAAGGCGAAGGACGTCGTCCAGCTGATTCAGCAGCGGCCGATAATTGCCCACCTGCTGCGCGCCACCGAGCGTTTTAACGATAGGCTGGGCAATCAGTTTGGTGCCGCGATCACCTACTTCTCGTTTTTATCGATGATCCCAATCCTGATGCTCTCCTTTGCCGCAGCGGGTTTTATTCTGGTCTCGCACCCGACGCTGCTGCAGGACATCTTCAATAAAATACTGCAAAACGTCAGCGACCCGACGCTGGCCACCACCCTGAAAAGTACCATCAGCACTGCCGTCCAGCAGCGCACCACGGTGGGTATCGTCGGGCTGCTGGTGGCGCTCTACTCCGGCATTAACTGGATGGGCAACCTGCGCGAGGCGATCCGCGCCCAGTCACGCGACGTCTGGGAGCGCACGGCGCAGGATGAGGAGAAAATCTGGACCAAATATCTGCGCGATTTTATCTCGCTGATTGGTCTGCTGGTGGCGCTGATCATCACCCTCTCCATTACCTCTGCGGCAGGCTCGGCTCAGCAGATGATCATCTCTGCCCTGTACCTCGATACCATCGAGTGGCTGAAGCCGGTCTGGTCTCTGGTGGGGCTGAGTATCTCGATTCTGGCCAACTACCTGCTGTTTTTCTGGATTTTCTGGCGCCTGCCTCGCCATCGCCCGCGCCGTAAGGCATTAATCCGTGGCACATTCATCGCCGCTATTGGTTTTGAGATTATCAAAATCGTGATGACCTATACCCTGCCTTCGCTGGTGACCTCCCCATCCGGCGCGGCTTTCGGTTCAGTGCTGGGGCTGTTGGCCTTCTTCTATTTCTTCGCGCGGCTGACGCTGTTCTGTGCGGCGTGGATCGCCACCGCCCAGTACCCGGATGACCGTCGGATGCCGGGAAAAACCCACCGCTAAACCTGCTCTTCGGGCTGGAGTGAAATGCAAAATTTCAGCCCGATTCATCATTTCAGCATATAAATCCAGCCCTTAACTTTTATTTAACCGAAAACCAGTTTTATTCACTAAGTTTTAATTTCTGTGAAGCATTTCATAGATGTGATTTTCCTGGTCTGAAAATTATTCGCTTTTTGCGCTTTTTTTCGCCTTCCGCTGCGTTTGTTACAGATTGAAATGTCGCTTTTGCTGTGCGTAATATGGCCTTTCGTTCGCCAAATATAAGAAAAGTTTATGCAAGCAACCGCCACAACACTCAATTCACAGCAGGAAGACGTCCCGGTAAATTCGCGCAATAAAGTCGTCGTTGCATCGCTGATTGGCACCGCCATCGAGTTCTTCGACTTCTATATTTACGCCACCGCTGCGGTTATCGTGTTCCCGCATATTTTCTTCCCGCAGGGCGACCCGACGGCGGCGACGCTGCAGTCGCTGGCGACTTTCGCCATCGCCTTTATCGCCCGTCCTATTGGCTCTGCCGTTTTCGGCCACTTTGGCGATCGCGTGGGCCGCAAAGTGACGCTGGTTGCTTCCCTGCTGACGATGGGGATCTCGACTGTTGCCATCGGTCTGCTGCCAACCTATGAAACCATCGGTATTCTGGCTCCGCTGCTGCTGGCGCTGGCGCGTTTTGGTCAGGGTCTGGGGCTGGGCGGTGAATGGGGTGGTGCGGCGCTGCTGGCCACCGAAAACGCCCCGCCGCGCAAGCGTGCGCTGTATGGCTCCTTCCCGCAGCTGGGCGCACCGATTGGCTTCTTCTTTGCCAACGGCACCTTCCTGCTGCTCTCCTGGCTGTTGACTGACGAGCAGTTCATGACCTGGGGCTGGCGTATTCCGTTTATCTTCTCGGCGGTGCTGGTGCTGATCGGCCTGTACGTTCGCGTTTCGCTGCATGAATCGCCGGTCTTCGCCAAAGTAGCCGCGGCGAAAAAGCAGGTAAAAATCCCGCTCGGCACGCTGCTGACCAAACACCTTCGCATGACCGTGCTGGGCACCTTCATCATGCTGGCGACCTACACGTTGTTCTACATCATGACCGTCTACTCCATGACGTTCAGCACTGCGCCAGCACCGGTTGGCCTGGGCCTGCCGCGAAATGAAGTTCTGTGGATGCTGATGATGGCGGTGATCGGGTTCGGTGTGATGGTGCCGATTGCCGGGCTGCTGGCCGACCGTTTTGGCCGCCGCTCCAGCATGATCGTCATCACTTCGCTGATCATTCTGTTTGCGCTGTTCGTCTTCCCACCGCTGCTGGGTTCCGGTAATCCGGCGATGGTAATGGCGTATCTGCTGATTGGTCTGAGTCTGATGGGGCTGACGTTTGGCCCGATGGGCGCGCTGCTGCCTGAGCTGTTCCCGACCGAGGTGCGTTATACCGGAGCATCGTTCTCCTACAACGTCTCTTCTATCCTGGGTGCTTCTGTTGCGCCGTACATTGCGGCCTGGCTGCAGACTAACTACGGTCTGGCCTATGTCGGGTTCTACCTGGCGGCCATGGCGACGCTGACGCTGATTGCGCTGTTGCTGACCCACGAAACCCGTCATCAGTCATTGTAAATTAAAACGCCCGGCAGCCAACGCGCTGCCGGGCGTTTATCCCCTTCCTATTTCTTCATCTGCGCCAGAATCACCTGACACTGATTGGCCTGCCCCTCGGACGGGGAGATCAGCGCCAACAGGGCCGCCGCTGGCGTCACCAACGTAGCGAGCGCTGCCGCAACCGCACCGCGCGCAATCAGTGGTCCTGCCTTCACACCCGCCTGTGGGTTCTTGAATGAACCACGAACGTACAGCGGCGAGCGCAGCGTCACGATGCGGATCCCTTTGCTTTCCGGGTTAATGGTCAGATCCAGCTGTTCCGAGGCCATGCTGGCGCTACCGGTGATATTGATCACCGCATTTTCGGTATCAAAGGCAAAGATTTGCGGACGGGCGACGCCATTGACCAGATCGATGTTGGCCGCCGCGCAATTGACCCGCACCTCGTCATCACCAAAGATCTGCCCTATCAGGAAGTTACCCACGTTAAGGCCGAGGATCTCCATCAGGTTGCGGCTCACAAGCCCGTCGTTCATCAGCAGCTTCAGGTTGCCGTTACCGTTGCCCAGCAGCGCCGCAACCGAATTGCCCGTCCCGCGAATTGTCGCGTCACCGTTCATCTCCCCGAGCGTTTTCTGCATCAGTTCGACATCGGGCATCAGCTCCTTGAGTTTCAGCCGCCGCGCCTGAATGTCGGCCCGACCCTGCATCGGCTTTTTATCCCCTTCCAGCCGAATGTTCGAGGTGATGGTGCCCCCGGCCATGCCGAATTTCAGCGGCTTAAGCTGCAGGTCGGCCTTTTTCAGAATGATGTGGGTGGAGAGGTCGCTGAGCGGTAAGCTGCTGCCATGCTCAATGCGACGCCCTTTAAAGCGCACGTCCGCATCCATCACATCCCATTTATCGGTTTCGAAGCGGTCGTTAGGCAGCACTTTGCCCGAGGGCTGAACGTCCTTGCGCACCTCTTTGGTTTTGGTGCCTTTGCCGGAATCCACGCCAATTAATGGCCCTAAGTCGGCCAGCCGCAGCTGGCGTGACTCCACGTCGCCCTCAAGTTTCGGCCGGGGTTTGCCGGTGGTGTAGGTCAACGAGCCATGCACATCGCTGTCGCCGATGCGGCCATTGAAGTCGCGGTAATCAAAGACCGAGGATTTCTCACTGTCGATTTTCGCCACCAGATGGCCGTCAGTTTCGAACGGCGGGGTATCCGGAAGCAGCACGCCGGTCAGATCGTACAGCTCACCCAGCGAATCCCCGGAGAATTTAAGCCGCAGATCGACGCCGCCCATCTTCATTGGATCGTTCACCGTACCTACAAACGCCACCCGGGTGTTACCGGAACGGAAATCAGCCTGCACCGGGAACGGCGTACCTTCGCTGCGCAGCGCCAGCACGCCGCCGATTTTGCCGCTGCCGCTCAGGGGCTGCTGGTTGTAACGCCCCTGTGCCTTCAGGCCAAAGACGTAATCGCCCACCTTCCCTTTCTCATCTTTGCCCTTCGCCCCAGAGACTTCGCTGAAGGGCAGCGGTTTGCCCAGCGGATCGACGAAGATCTCCATCTCGGTTTTGCTGATCGCATCATCAATGGCGACCCGGCCTCGATCGAAAATAATATTGTCGAGCCGGAACGACCACGCCGAAGGCTGCGCGGCGGCCTCTTTGTCGTCGCTGCTGGGGAGATCAAAGGTCCAGTTATTGCTTTTTTCCGACACCCGGATCAGGCGCGCGTCCGGCTGCTGGAGTTTGATCCACGGCAGATAGACGGTTTTGGTCAGCAAGGCGAGCGGTGCGAGGGTGGCTTCTACGCGCGGCAGATGCACCATGGTGATCTCAGGAATATCGGGTGGATTGCCGAGGATAACATCGTTGGCATGCACGTGCGGCCAGGGGATCCAGCTGCGCCAGCCGGTTTCACCCTGCTGTCGCTCCCACACCACGCCAAGATCGCCGCGAATGGCGAAAGGACGGTTTAATTCAGTCGAGACTTTCTGGTTGATGGTCGGTTTGAGGCGGTTCCAGTCAAATGTCGCGATTACAACAATAGCCACCACAATCAACAACAAGAAGATCCCCCCGGTCCAGGTGATAATCTTCGCTGTTTTAGTCATTCCATACTCTACCTGTTTTACCTTGCCAGTCATGAATATAGTTCAGACAGGGAAAAAGGGGCGGCAGCGTCCGGTAATAACGCGTTAGTCACGCGCTATTATGGGAAGCTGCCGGGGCTTACAGAGTGATGATAACGCTGTCGAGCGTCTCCATGGGGACCGGACGGGAGAGGAAATAGCCCTGCGCCGCAGCGGCAGGTGAGTTTTGTACGTCGCGCCACTCTTCCAGCGTCTCAACGCCTTCGACAATGACGCCCTGGCAGTAGCGGTTCATCAGCTGCAGCAGCAGCGTGAACAGGTTCCGCCCTTCCGGGGTCTGGCGCAGCATGATGAACAGATCGCGTGCCACTTTGATGTAGTCGTAGCGCACTTCGCTCAGGGCGGAGAAGTTCGCCATGCCGGTGCCAAAATCATCCAGCCACAGGGGGCCAAATTCACACATGGTGGCAAACGAGGAGTCCTGAGGCAGACGGACGTGCTCCACCAGCTCAAAACGCAGCCACGGCAGCTGTTCGGTCATTTTTTGCAGGCCTTCATCCTGGCGCATCGCCAGCAGGGTGGGGCCATCGACGTTCACCGACGCGAGGATCCCGCTGGTTTTGAAAAAGTCCTGTTTGGCTCCCAGCATAATGAGCTGCTCTTCCAGCACGTCCAGACGCTGACGCACCGGGATTTGAGCAAAATAGCGATCCGGCGCGATCCGCTGACCGGGGTTTGACGGGTGGGTCACAACGGTCAGGATCTCAATCGCCATCAGGCTACCGTCAGTGCGGTAAATGGGCTGGTAAGTATAAGCACGCTCACATTGCAGCCAGTAGCGATGCTCCTGCAAGTTCTCAACACTTGCTTCCGGGATGCTGAGCAGCTGGATGTCCTGCTTTAACTTCATTTCAGATATCCTGTTGAATGGGGAATGACCTGTCGGGACGCATCAATGGGTTATCGGCGTATGGCAAGAGAACTTTATGTCGGGTTGCAGGTGAAAATGAAATTCTGATGACAGAAAAAAAAGCGGAACATGCTCCAGTTCAAATAAATAATGGAACGTCGTTTTAATATTGTTGACCCCACCCACCTGCCAGCGCAAAATAATCGCAATCAAACTCTTCAGGTTCTCGACGATGTCCAGAAAAATTGCCGTGATCGGCGAATGCATGATCGAACTGTCCCAAAAAGGCGCAGAAGTTAGCCGCGGTTTTGGTGGCGATACGTTAAACACCTCGGTGTACATTGCCCGTCAGGTCGACGCTGACGCGCTGGCGGTCAACTACGTGACGGCGCTGGGCACGGACAATTTCAGCCAGCAGATGCTTGACGCATGGCAGAGCGAGAATGTAGATACCTCGCTGACCCAGCGCATGGAAAACCGTCTGCCAGGGCTCTATTACATTGAGACCGACAGCACCGGCGAGCGCACGTTCTACTACTGGCGCAACGAAGCTGCCGCCAAATTCTGGCTCGAGAGCGACAGCGCTGCGCAGATTTGTGAAGCGCTGGCGAACTTCGATTATCTCTATCTGAGCGGCATCAGCCTGGCGATTCTTAGCCAGAGTAGCCGTGAAAAACTGCTGTCTCTGCTGCGTGAATGCCGCGCTAACGGTGGCAAAGTGATTTTCGATAACAACTACCGTCCGCGCCTGTGGGCCAGCCGTGAAGAGACGCAGCAGGTTTATACCCAGATGCTGCAGTACACCGATATCGCCTTCTTAACGCTCGATGATGAAGATGCCCTGTGGGGCGAGAAGCCAGTCGACGAGGTAATTGCCCGTACTCATGCGGCTGGCGTGGCGGAAGTGGTGATTAAGCGTGGCGCAGACTCGTGCCTGGTGTCCGTTACGGGTGAAGCCGTAGTCGACGTTCCGGCGGTGAAGCTGGCGAAAGAAAAAGTGATTGATACTACCGCGGCCGGGGATTCCTTCAGCGCCGGGTATCTGGCGGTACGTCTGACGGGCGGCACGCCAGAAGCGGCAGCACAGCGTGGCCACCTGACGGCCAGCACGGTGATTCAGTATCGCGGGGCAATTATCCCACGTGACGCGATGCCGAGGTAAAAGCAAAACGGCAACCCTGAGGTTGCCGTTTTTAGTGTTTGTACCCTCTCTCTGTGGGAGAGGGTGAGGGCATCAGACCGCACCCACCTCGCTTTACGGTGCTGCCGCAGGCTGTGCCGGCGCCATAATGCTATCCCACGTTTCCTGTAGATCCTTCATGTTGTACTCCGGCTCACCTTTTGGCTGCAGCAGGACCAGCGACATATCCTGAGAAAGCTGCTGACGCAGATCCTGACTCAGCATCTCCACCGTCAGGCTGTTAAGGAAGTCCTGACGCAACTTCTGATACTGCTCCGGGGCGATATCTACCACCTGGTTTTGCAGCGAGCGGATCCGCTGGCTGATCAGGACATCGGTATCGGTGCGGGCATAGGTGGTAAACAGTTTTTGCAGCTCGAGGTTTTTCTGCGCCACCAGCGCGTTGAACTCCTCTTCTGACAGCCCGTTCTCACGCACTTTCGCCAGCTCTTTCGCCACCACTGCCATATTGGCATTCAACTTGTCGCCCGGCGACTCCACATTGATGGCGCACTGGGCGCGCTGGAACAGCACCCGGCAATCGAAGCCAAGACCGATATCTTTAGCGTTACTCTTGCTCAGGGTTTGCTGAACGTGCCAGAACAGCGCTTCACGGGCTAAGTCAGCGCGCCAGTAGCGCAGCAGAGCGGCAGACTCGCGAATTGGCTGCCACGGGCTGTCCCACATGATTGAGAGCCGATCCTGACGCACGGATTCGGTCATGATGCTGACCGGCTCGGCGCGCAGCGGCGATAAAGTGGGTACCGGTGCCGGGGTGGCGCGTTTGCCTTTTAGCTCGCCGAAGGTTTTGCTGATTTGCTCAATCACCGCGCGACTGTCCACGTTACCCACCACAATCAGGGTCATGGCATCCGGGGTGTACCACGTCTGGTAGAACGATTTAACCTGTTCAATATCGACCGGCTGCTTCAGCGGCTCTGCCGGATCGTGTCCCAGCAGCGCAGAGCCTTTCAGGCGATAGCGCCACCAGCCATCTTTGGTATCCGCAGGCCAGGTCGCGACCATGTCGCTGTTGCTCAGCGCGTAGTTCACCGTTTCCGGCGTAATGGAGACGTTACCGGCCGTATCCGACAGCCAGGTCAGCGCCTCTTTCAGCAGGTCATTACGGTTGTTTGGCAGACTGAGGTTAAACATGGTGTAGTCATAGGAGACGACCGCTGGCGGCAGCGGGCGTTTTGGATCGATGCCCTGTTGCCACAATGAACGCGCCTGCACAGCCTGCAGACTGCCGCTTTGGGTCAGCGCCAGACGCGGCAAGAAATGGCTGAAACCGCTTTGCTGGGTACTCTCGGTCAGGGAACCGGTATTCAGAGAAAGGCGGATTTCAATGCGATCGCTGGGGCGCTGTGGCGTGGCTAAAACCTGCCACTGAAAACCGTTCGCCAGTGTCCCCTGTTGCCAGGCCGGGTCCGGCTGGAGCGCGTCAGCCTGCACGTAACTGGCTGCTGCCATCATCAGCAAACCGCCGGTTAAGAGTCGAATTTTTGTGCCCTGCATGTGAACCCCTGATCAACGTTCCTGGTTACAAAGAGTGCCACACGCCCTGTCGCACTCTAAATATGATGTTCAAAACATTCCGATTAGACCGCGCGTTAAGTGAAACGTCACGGCAAGAAGTGAAATTTACCTGAAATAAATCATATCGAATTATGACAAGTATACAGAGGTCATTATGCGCAGGAGCCCGCACCCCGACAAGGGAATGCGGGCCAGAGAGAAGATTTTAGGAGGACAATCCATGTGTTTTGCCGTCTGGCGCACGATTATTCAGCGTATCGTCGAGTTTTTTGTGGTCCAGCTCCTTCACCCACTTCGCCACCACCACCGTCGCCACGCCGTTGCCCACCAGGTTGGTCAGCGCACGGGCTTCAGACATAAAGCGGTCGATACCGAGGATTAGCGCCAGCCCGGCGACCGGCAAATGGCCCACCGCCGAGATGGTGGCCGCCAGCACGATAAAGCCGCTGCCCGTCACCCCCGCCGCCCCTTTAGAGGAGAGCAACAGCACCACCAGCAAGGTGATCTGATGGAAGATATCCATGTGGCTGTTGGTGGCCTGGGCGATAAACACCGCCGCCATCGTCAGATAAATAGAGGTGCCGTCCAGGTTAAACGAATACCCGGTCGGAATGACCAGCCCCACCACTGATTTTCGGCAGCCCAGTTTTTCCATCTTATCGAGCATGCGCGGCAGCGCCGATTCGGATGATGACGTGCCCAACACAATCAAGAGCTCTTCGCGGATGTAGCGGATAAATTTGAAGATATTAAAGCCCGCCGCGCGCGCGATACCGCCCAGCACCACCACCACAAACAGAATACAGGTGATGTAGAAACAGATGATTAGCTGACCCAACTGCACCAGCGACCCAACGCCGTATTTGCCGATGGTGAACGCCATCGCACCAAAGGCACCAATCGGTGCCAGACGCATAATCATGTTGATGATGCCGAAGATCACCTGCGAGAAGCTTTCAATGACGTTGAAAATCAGCTGGCCTTTGCTGCCGAGCCGATGCAGGGCAAAGCCAAACAGTACGGCGAACAGCAGCACCTGCAGAATGTTGCCGCTGGCGAAGGCGCCAATGACGCTACCGGGGATCACATCCAGCAGGAAGGCGACCACGCCCTGGTCTTTTGCCTGATCGGCATAAACCGCGACGGCTTTGGCATCCAGGGTGGACGGGTCAACGTTCATGCCCGCGCCAGGCTGGACCACGTTGACAATTACCAGGCCAATAATCAGGGCGATAGTACTGACCACTTCGAAATAGAGCAGCGCGACCGCACCCGTGCGGCCAACAGCTTTCATGCTTTCCATGCCTGCGATACCGGTCACTACGGTGCAGAAAATAACCGGTGCGATCACCATCTTAATCAGCTTAACGAAGGCATCGCCAAGCGGTTTCATTTGGGCGCCAAATTCAGGGTAGTAATGACCCAGCAGAATACCAATAGTGATGGCGGTCAGTACCTGAAAGTAGAGACTTTTGAAGAGAGAGGTTTTCATACGATGTCCTTGGGAAGAATAGCCGCAGGATTTGTAGGGGTAAAAATCACCTGCGGCCTTAAAATAGCACCCATAAATCAGGACAGATAGAATCGCGATCTCATTTTGAAACGGAAATGTTAAGAATTTTGAGCTGACTCGTACAAGCCAGCAACATTTCAGCCGTTATCCTGATGGCTATCGGGATGAAGATAACGTCTCTCAAACAGATCAACCGGAACGGCTTTGGCAAACAGATAACCCTGACCATATTCGACCCCGGACGCGGTCAGCCAGTCGCGCTGCGCTTCGTTTTCAATGCCTTCGGCAATGATCCCCAGCTTCAGACTGTGTGCCATCTGGATAATCGCCTGCACCATGCT
Source organism: Silvania sp. (assembly GCF_051656365.1). Lineage (NCBI taxonomy): Bacteria > Pseudomonadati > Pseudomonadota > Gammaproteobacteria > Enterobacterales > Enterobacteriaceae > Silvania > Silvania sp. Next base: position 27,118 of record NZ_JBOGBT010000107.1, read on the forward strand.
GCTGTCTTCAGGTAGCCCATCGACAAACATCTTATCGATTTTCAGCACGTCTACCGGCAGAGCTTTCATATGCTGCAGCTGGCGCAGCCCGGCATAACCCATGCCGAAATCGTCCAGCGCAATGCGTAGCCCGGCATTACGCAGCGGACGTAAAATGGTCACCGCCTCGTTTGGATCGTCAATACGACGGCTCTCGGTCACTTCAAGGAACAGCGTGTCCGGTCGGATCCGGTAGCGATGAATCAGTTCGAGCAGCTCTGTAACCATGGTCGGATGCATCAGCTGCAGCGCCGACAGGTTCACCGACAGGGGCATCATGATCCCCCGCGACTGCCAGGCGGACAGTAGACGGCAGGACTCTTCCAGCACCCAGTGACCCACGGCAACAATCAAGCCGCAGCTTTCAATGCGCTCAATCAGCCCTTCAGGAAGTTCCCAGCTGCCGTCAGCCTGGCGCATACGCAGCAGTGCTTCGGCACTTTTCACCTGACCGGTGCTCAGCTCGACCTGTGGCTGGAGCCAGATGGCAAAGTCATTACGGTCCAGCGCCAGCAGAATATCGTTCTCTTCCGACAGCCGCTGCTGCGCTTTTTCCATCTGCTCAGGGTCGAAGAACTCAATTTGGTTCTTACCCTTATGGCGGGCGGTAAAGGCCGCAGAGAATGCCCGACGATAAAGCTGTTCTGCCGTCAGTTTGCCGTGGTACATGGCAATCCCAATGCTGGCGCTTGGCCGCAGCTGGATCCCCTGAACCGGTAGCCGCTCATTAATAACAGTGAGTACTTGCTGACCTAGCGTAATAGCGTGCCATGGCTCTGTCACACCGTTGGCGATAATCACAAAGTCATAGCCCGACACCTGGGTCAACACCATACGCGGCGCGATCGCCGATTTGAGCTTTTCGACCAGCGTCAGCAGCAACACCTCGCGCTGACTCTCTTTCAGCACGCCCGCGGTATCCTGCAACGTTTCACAGGCGACCACGATCAGCGCCAGGGATTGCTGGCGCTTGATCGCCTGCTCCAGCAGTACCATCAGCAACGCTTTGTTAGGCAGGTCAGAGACCGGGAAACGGGTTGCGTTGTGGCTAAATTCTTCATGCTGGCGCAGGATCCGCTGCTGATTGAGATTGTAGCTGCGCACCAGCATACCGATTTCGTCATCATGATGCAGACGACGCGGCAGGGCGAGCTGATGCCCTACCTGCTGCTGCGGCGAGAGCGCATCCAGCTCACGGGCAATGCGGCGCAGCGGATGGACAATCAGGCGGTTAATACACCAGGTCAGCGCGACGGTGAGCATCAACGTGAGCAATAAGTAAGTGGTCACCAACGTGGAGACCCAACTGAGCACGAACTTGTACATCCGCCAGGAGTCGGACTGCAGGACAAGGTACGCCAGCGGTTGCGGATTAACCGGGCGTTGGAGGGAATACACCGGCAGCGAGATTTGTACCGGCAGTTCAAACAGGCGCTTCACCATCACCGGCACCGGGCGCTCGGGAATAAAATTCATCCGCAGCGCCTGGAACTGATTCGGCAGGACGACATCCGCCTGGCTGACGATGCCGCCTGGCTGAATGCTTTTAATAATGGATTCTGCCTGAGGAATATCCCCTTTCAAAATGGCGGCAGAAAGGGGTTCACGTATGGAGCGAGCGATGCTTTCAAGCTGCGTAGCCTTGTTATAGCGATTCTGCTGGATAGCATGAAACAGCAGAATGACGCAAAAAACGAAAACAAACACCATAGTGACGGCTGTAACCATCGCCATTTGTTTGATAGTTAAAGAACGGCTGACGCGCAAAATGACTCTCCAGAAGGGCGAAACGCAGGGTAATCAACTGTCACCCCGCTGCTTTCAGATTATACCCCATCGCAAACTGTTTCAGAGAGGGTAACTAATTGTTTAGGGATTATTCTGGTTACCCCTTCGGTGCCAGAACTTATTCGGCACTGCGCAGCGAAATCTCCCCGCCTACCCACGGTTTTATCACCCCGTCCTGCTCCAGTAACAGCGCCCCCTGAGCATCAATACCGCGCGACGTTCCGTAGATCTCTTTATCGCCAATAATCAGTTTCACCGGGCGATGAACAAAGTTATCCAGCTTTTCCCAGCGCGCAAGGAACGGCGTTAATCCGTCCTGCTCGAAAGTTTGCAGGGCGTCGCGCAACTCTTTAATGATACGCACCGCGAGAACATTACGATCGATAGTGATCCCAGCTTCCTGCAGGTTGATCCAGCCCTGGTTGATGACATCCGCCTGCACGTTGCGCATGACGAGGTTGATCCCCGCGCCGATCACGATCTGCGCTGCATCGCCGGTTTTACCCGTCAGTTCCACCAGGATGCCCGCCAGTTTACGATCGTTGAGATAGAGATCGTTTGGCCACTTCACGCGCACTTTTTCCGCACCGAGTGATTGCAGCACTTCTGCCAGCACAATACCAATCACCAGGCTGAGGCCTATTGCAGCTGCGGGGCCTTGCTCAAGTCGCCAGTACATGGACAGATACAGGTTAGCACCAAAAGGTGAAAACCATTTGCGTCCACGTCGACCCCGCCCGGCCTGCTGGTACTCCGCCACGCAGCTGTCACCGGACTGCAACTCATTGAGCCTGTCGAGCAGATACTGGTTGGTAGAATCAATCACCGGCAACACGACAACATTATTGTCGGTGATCTGACTGCGGATCATGGCTTCATTCAGCAGCTGGACAGGTTCCGGCAGGCTGTAACCTTTGCCCGGCACGGTAAAGACGTCTACTCCCCAGTCACGCAAGGTCTGAATATGTTTATTAATAGCCGCGCGGCTCATACCCAGCCGCTCACCAAGTTGCTCACCAGAATGAAAATCGCCATCCGACAGGATAGAGATCAGCGTCAGGGGAATAGTATTGTCCTTCACGCGATAGCCTCCACAGCGTTCACTTCGCCACGACAGCCGATAAAGCGCACTTCGGGCTCGAGCCAGACGTTAAACGTCTCGCCGACACGCAGTCGAACCTGATGCGCCAGCTGCACGACGTCGTGGCTGGTAGCGTTATTTTCGTTGATCAGCACCAGCGCCTGCTGACGATGGACTGCGGCACCGCCGTAGGTGGTACCCTTGAGCTGGCATTGATCGATCAACCAGCCCGCGGCCAGTTTGACGCTGCCATCGACCTGCGGATAGTGCGGCGCATGCGGCCATTGTGCGAGCAAGGCTTGCGCAGTTTCTGCCGTGACGACCGGGTTTTTGAAAAAGCTCCCCGCATTGCCGTTCACTTTAGGATCGGGAAGTTTGCTCATCCGCATTTGGCAGACTGCGGCAAAAATCTCTTGCGCAGTCACTGTCGCGGGATCCAGACGGGTCAAATCACCGTAGGAGAGAACCGGCTGCCAGTTCTTGGTCAGGCGCAGGCCCACCGCAACAATGACAAATTTATCCTGATAATCATGCTTGAACACGCTGTCGCGATAGCCAAACTGACACTCTTCGGCGCTCAAACGTACCGCCTGGCCGGTTGCCAGTTCGATACAATCAACGTATTCGCAAACATGCTTAAGCTCGATGCCATAGGCACCGATATTTTGTATCGGGGATGATCCCGCACAGCCCGGGATCAGCGCCAGATTTTCCAGCCCGGGCATCCCGTTTTCGAGGGTAAATTGCACCAGGCTATGCCAGTTTTCACCTGCACCCACGTGCAAATGCCAGCCATCCTCCGCCTCCTGCACCGCGATCCCGCGAATGCGATTGACGATCACCGTTCCGGCAAAATCATCCAGAAAGAGAACGTTACTTCCCTCGCCCAGAATGAGAACGGGCTGTTGGTTTTGTGTGGCGTGATTCCATGCAGCCAGCAGCTGCCGGGCATCGTCAGCTCGTACGATCTGATGGGCATTTCGGTCAATGCCGAAGGTATTCCAGGGTTTAAGGGAGTGATTCATAGACGCTATCCAGATGCAAAAACCGGGATAGTTTACCGTATATGTCAGGCATTAGGGGATATCTTTGTCGAACGGGGACGCTACATGCAGCAACGTTTCCCGAAGACAAAAACGCAAAAAGCCCTGTACGTCAGTACAGGGCTTCTTACTTGTTTGATGCCTGGCAGTTCCCTACTCTCGCATGGGGAGACCCCACACTACCATCGGCGCTACGGCGTTTCACTTC
>NZ_JBOGBT010000108.1:0-92660 GCF_051656365.1 Silvania sp.
AATTTCATCAGCCGTTACGTTGAGCTGCACATTCCTGACGACATCACCGAGCCGCATCTGGGCGAGAGCAAAATGCCGTCGTTCGGCTTTAGCCTGGCGCTGATCCTGCTGCCGCTGGTGCTGGTAGGCCTGAAAACCATCGCTGCACGCTTCGTACCGGTGGGCTCTGAGGCGTATCAGTGGTTTGAGTTTATCGGCCATCCGTTCACCGCGATCCTGGTCGCCTGTCTGGTCGCCATTTATGGCCTGGCGATGCGTCAGGGCATGGCGAAAGACCGGGTGATGGAGATCTGCGGTCATGCGCTGCAGCCTGCAGGTATCATTCTGTTGGTGATCGGTGCGGGCGGGGTGTTCAAGCAGGTGCTGGTGGATTCCGGCGTCGGCCCGGCATTGGGCGAAGCGCTCACCGGGATGGGCCTGCCGATTGCCGTCACCTGCTTCGTGCTGGCGGCAGCGGTGCGCATTATCCAGGGTTCTGCCACCGTCGCCTGTTTAACGGCGGTAGGGCTGGTGATGCCGGTGATTGAACAGCTGAACTACTCCGGCGCTCAGATGGCGGCTCTGTCTATCTGTATCGCAGGCGGTTCGATTGTGGTGTCGCACGTTAACGACGCCGGCTTCTGGTTGTTTGGTAAATTTACCGGCGCCAGTGAAGCGCAAACCCTCAAGACCTGGACGCTGATGGAAACCATCCTCGGCACCACCGGGGCGATTGTTGGGATGATTGCGTTTTCGCTGCTGAGTTAAGTGCGTTGGTCATAAGCTGCGAGTTTACTCGCAGCTTATGACATCTGATCTTTATCGACTCCTCACTATCTGATTCCTGTCACAAACCTCTCTTGCTCTATCCGTCTAAATATCCGCACTGATAATAAAAGGAAAGTGTCATGGATAAGCACGGAGCAGAATCACTTTTACGCCAAATGTTAAATAACGACAGCGCCTGTTTTAGAGAGGGGCAATGGGAAGCAATCGACGCGTTGGTTAATCAGCGGCGCAAATTGCTGGTGGTGCAACGAACGGGGTGGGGTAAAAGCGCCGTCTATTTTATCGGTACCCGCATTTTCCGCGATCGGGGGTTTGGGCCGACGATTATCGTCTCTCCGCTTCTCGCTCTCATGCGTAACCAGGTCGCGGCAGCAGAACGTCTGGGTATACGGGCTGAAACGCTCAACTCTACCAATCGGGATGACTGGCAGAAGATTACCAAAAGGCTGCTGGCGAACCAGCTGGATTGCCTGTTGATTTCACCTGAGCGACTAGCAAATGAAGAATTTGTTCGCACAGTCTTGCAGCCTGTTTCGGATAGTCTGGGTTTGCTGGTGGTCGATGAGGCGCACTGCATTTCCGACTGGGGCCACGATTTTCGGCCTGACTATCGCCGCATTCTGGGGATCTTGCGCCAGCTGCCTGCAAATACACCCGTCCTGGGGACGACGGCGACAGCGAATAATCGGGTGGTGGAAGATATTCGACAACAATTAGGTGATATCACCATCCTGCGGGGTACCCTGGCAAGAGAGAGCCTTGCGCTTGATGCGTTTATGCTTGCCGATCAACCCTCTCGACTGGCCTGGATGGCGCAAACTATTCCTGCGCTTGTTGGCTCAGGCATTGTCTATACGCTCACAACCCGTGATGCCGAACTGGTTGCCGCCTGGCTAAAGCAAAATGGTATTAATGCCTGGCCCTACTACAGCGGGGTGACGTTATCCGGTAGTGCGGATACTCACGCGGTCAGAGAACGCCTTGAGCATGACTTGCTCACTAATCGAATTAAAGTCCTCGTGGCGACCACCGCGTTGGGAATGGGCTATGACAAAGCGGACCTGGGTTTTGTCATCCATTATCAGATGCCAGGTTCGATCGTGGGATACTACCAGCAGGTAGGGCGTGCAGGGCGTGCTATTGAACATGCCGTCGGCTTTTTGTTAGGTGGAACAGAAGATCGGGCGATCCATCAATTCTTTCATGAAAGTGCTTTTCCATCCGAAGAGCAGATTGCAGAGGTTCTGCAATGTCTCGAACGTCAGGACGGCATGACGGTAAGAGACATTGAAACCCAAACCAATCTTCGGCATGGACAAATAGAAAAAGTATTAAAGCTCCTGGTAACGGACATCCCTTCAACCGTCATTTTTGAAGACCGGCACTGGCGCAGAACGGCCATTCCGTTCGTGCTGGACAGGGCGCGAATCGAGCATCTGACTCAACAAAGAACGCAGGAACTTGCAGAAGTTGAGCACTATATTCACTCAAAAGAATGTCGGATGTCTTTTCTTCGGCGTGTGCTTGATGAACCGAATGATGAGCGTTGTGATAAATGCAGTAACTGCCTTAATCGCTCTTCACGTGATGATATCCTGGACGACAGACTCCTTAATGCGGCGGCACGGTTTGTGAAACGTGCTGATTTGCCATTGATACTAAACAAGCAGGTGGCAAAGGACGCATTTGTTCAATATGCGTTTCATGGCAATTTGCCCCGTGAAATACAGGGTCAGGAGGGGCGTATACTTTCCCGCTGGGGAGATACCGGATGGGGGGCGATGGTTGCCGCGGATAAGCGAGCCGGGAAATTCAGGGATGAACTGGTTGAGGCCTGTGCAGAGATGATTCGTGAACGCTGGCAACCTAATCCTGCTCCGGCATGGGTATGCTGTGTGCCTTCGCGACAGCATCCGAATCTTGTTCCCGATTTCGCTCGAAGACTGGCTGAGAAACTTGCGCTTCCTTTTGTTGATGCCATCAACAAGGTCGTGGACAATCAACCTCAGAAAATGCAGCAAAATCGTTTTCATCAATGTAAGAATCTCGATGGTGTCTTCAAGGTGTCACGTCTTCTGCCAAAAGGCCCGGTACTGCTCGTGGATGACGTAGTGGATTCCGGTTGGACGCTGACTGTCATTGCGGCTCTTATGCGCCAGTTAGATAGCGAAGAGGTTTACCCTGTCGCGCTGGCTTCAACTTCGGTAAAAAATGGATGAATTTGACAGCAAGCGCACAAGCCACGCTTTTACTTACCAGCTATTTTTCCAGTGTTAAAACGAATGAGCACAAGCCGCTCACGAATGCCGAATGGGGGAAGTTCGCGCTGTGGCTTAAGCATCAGCGGCTCTCTCCGGGAGGATTATTAGTTCCTGAGCCTCAGGCTCTACTGAGTGGCTGGAGCGATCCCTGTATTTCCACAGAACGCCTTTTAGCACTGCTTGGGCGTGGGCACAGTCTGGCGCTGGCGGTGGAAAAGTGGCAACGAGCGGGGCTGTGGGTCATCACCCGCGCTGATGCTGAATATCCTCAGCGTTTAAAAGATATCCTGCGCAATGATTCACCTGCTGTTCTGTTTGGCTGCGGCAATAAAGCGCTCTTGCAGTCGGGGGGGGCGGCGATTGTGGGGTCCCGCAACGCGGTAGAAGACGATTTACACTTTACTGCAGAGCTGGCGAAAAACCTGGCGGATTATGGCGTCAATGTCGTTTCCGGTGGGGCCCGAGGCATTGATGAATGTGCAATGCTCTCTTCACTTAATGCAGGTGGAACGGCGACAGGAGTGTTGACTGACAGTCTGTTAAAGGCAACGACATCCGTAAAATGGCGCAATGGGCTGGCATCAGGCAACCTTGTGCTGATCTCCCCTTTTTACCCGGAGGCCGGTTTTAGCGTAGCCAATGCGATGGCGCGCAATAAATATGTCTACTGTCTTGCCGAAAGCGCTGTCGTTATCCATGCCGGGAAAAAAGGAGGAACGATTACGGGCGCGCTGGAAGCCGTTAAGCATCAATGGGTGCCTGTATGGGTAAAACCCAACCAGGATGAAAATTCAGCGAATGAGATGCTGGTTCAAAAAGGCGCGGGCTTGCTGGCCGAATCCGTTGATCCTCACCAGCTGAAAAGATTTCGTAATATGGATGCACAGCTTCAGTCTGACCTGTTTTCCTTACAGGAAGCACCCTCTGTTTATCAGGCACCGGCTCGTGTGGACTTTTATCAATTGTTTCTGGAAGAGATCCAGCATCTTGCCATACAGCCTGTTTCGAAAGAGGTTCTGGCTGAGATTCTGTGTTTAGTCCCCGCACAGCTGGATCTGTGGTTGAGCAGGGCGATAAAAGACAATCGGCTACGGCAGCTTTCCGATGCTGGCCTTTACCAGATCCCCTGAATAATCGACGTTGCGCCCGAGTCGGGCGCAGTGCGTTTACCCCTTCATCCACGCCCTGATCCCATCCAGGAACATCTGCGTGGCCATCATCACCAGAATCAATCCCATCAGCCGTTCCAGCGCATTCACCCCTTTCTCGCCGAGCAGGCGTAAAAACAGCGACGATTGCAGCAAAATCACGAAGGTGCCGCCCCAGGCCAGCAGCAGGGCGATCACCAGATGACTCATCTGGTTCGGATACTGATGCGACAGCAGCATCAGGGTTGCCAGAATGGTCGGGCCGGCGACCAGCGGGATCGCCAGCGGCACGATAAACGGCTCTTCACCGGCGGGCAGGCCGCTGCTGCTCCCTTCGGCGCTGGGGAAAATCATCTTAATGGCGATCAAAAACAAAATAATACCGCCCGAGATTGAGACTGTTTCAGCGCGTAAATTCAGGAAGCCGAGGATCTTTTCTCCCGCGAACAGGAAGATAAACATCACCAGCAGCGCGATTAACAGCTCGCGGATCATGATCGCCCGACGCCGCTTCGGCTCAGTATGTTTCAGCACCGACATAAAGATCGGCAGGTTCCCGAGCGGGTCCATAATCAGGATAAGCAGCACCGCTGCAGAAATAATTTCAGTCATGTTATCTGTCCCTCAAACTCCCTGTATTCATTGTGGTAATAAGTGGTATTACTTATAGCGGCGTAATCATTGATTTATTTCACTTGCGACTTTGGCTGCATTTTGTAAGGTGAGAGCAGTGCCAGTAGGATTCTGGCTCGCATATTCAGCACACATCTCTGCAGGAAAACACGCTATGAAAAACGTTGGTTTTATCGGCTGGCGCGGTATGGTCGGCTCTGTACTCATGCAACGCATGGTTGAGGAGCGCGATTTTGACGCCATCCGTCCGGTCTTCTTCTCCACTTCCCAGCTTGGGCAGGCTGCGCCTGCATTTGGCACTGCGTCCACCGGTACGCTTCAGGACGCATTTGATCTGGAAGCGCTGAAGGCGCTGGATATTATCGTTACCTGCCAGGGCGGCGATTATACCAACGAAATTTATCCAAAGCTTCGTGAAAGCGGCTGGCAGGGATACTGGATTGATGCAGCCTCTTCGCTGCGCATGAAAGACGACGCCATCATTATTCTTGACCCGGTTAACCAGGATGTCATCACCGACGGCCTGAACAACGGGGTGAAAACCTTCGTCGGCGGCAACTGCACGGTCAGCCTGATGCTGATGTCGCTCGGCGGCCTGTTTGCTCAGGATCTGGTGGAGTGGGTCTCCGTAGCCACTTACCAGGCAGCCTCCGGCGGCGGCGCGCGCCATATGCGTGAGCTGCTGAGCCAGATGGGTCATCTGCACCAGCACGTTGCCACTGAGCTGGCAAACCCGGCATCGGCCATTCTGGATATCGAACGCAAAGTGACGGCGCTTAGCCGCAGCGGCGACCTGCCGGTGGATAACTTTGGCGTACCGCTGGCCGGTAGCCTGATCCCGTGGATCGACAAGCAGCTGGACAACGGCCAGAGCCGCGAAGAGTGGAAAGGCCAGGCAGAGACCAACAAAATTCTGCGCACCGCCTCGCCGATCCCTGTTGATGGTCTGTGCGTGCGCGTGGGTGCGCTGCGCTGCCACAGCCAGGCATTCACCATTAAAATGAAAAAAGATGTATCCATACAAACAGTGGAAGAATTGCTCGCTTCGCACAATCAGTGGGCAAAAGTCGTCCCGAACGACCGCGACATTACCGTGCGTGAACTGACCCCAGCGGCCGTTACCGGCACGCTGACCACTCCGGTAGGGCGCCTGCGCAAGCTGAACATGGGGCCGGAATACTTGTCCGCCTTTACCGTCGGCGACCAGCTTTTGTGGGGTGCCGCCGAGCCGCTACGCAGGATGCTGCGCCAGCTGGCGTAATAACGTATTAATACTAAGGGGTGATGTGTCACCCCTTTTTTTGCGTAATAAAGGACTAAAACGCATTTGGTTGGTTATTTATCAGGAGTCATACACAGCGTTGGCTATGCTTTATGCGAGATGTCGTGCATCTCGTCTGGAAGTTGGATGGAACAGAGAGGATGCACATAAGTGCTGTTCCGTACAGGTCACATTAAAGCTGTACCCTGCGCGCGAAGGGGGGCGGCGAATAAGATAACAGGATGAACACCATGTCCGTTCGTATTGATAGAGACGTGATTAATGCGCTTATCGCGGGTCATTTTGCCGATCCGTTTTCTGTACTTGGTATGCACCGCACAGAGGCAGGGCTGGAAGTCCGCGCATTGTTACCTGACGCGACGGAAGTCTGGGTGATTGAACCAAAAACCGGCCGCAAGGTGGGTAAGCTTGAATGTATCGACTCACGCGGTTTCTTTGCTGGCGTGATGGCCCGCCGCAAAAACATTTTCCGCTATCAGCTCGCCGTTCTCTGGCATGGGCAACAAAATCTGATCGACGATCCCTACAGCTTTGGTCCGCTGCTGCAGGAGATGGATGCATGGCTGCTGTCCGAAGGCACGCACCTGCGCCCGTATGAAACGCTGGGTGCCCATGCCGACACCATGGACGGCATCACCGGCACCCGCTTTACCGTCTGGGCACCGAACGCCCGACGCGTCTCGGTGGTGGGGCAGTTCAACTACTGGGACGGCCGCCGCCATCCAATGCGCCTGCGCCGTGAAACCGGCATCTGGGAGCTGTTCATCCCCGGTGCGCAAAACGGTCAACTTTATAAATACGAAATGATTGATGCAAACGGCAAGCTGCGTATCAAAGCCGACCCGTATGCTTTCGAAGCGCAAATGCGCCCGGAAACCGCCTCCCTGATCTGCGGCCTGCCCGAGAAAGTCGCCCAGAGCGAGGAGCGCATCCGCGCCAACCAGTTCGACATGCCGATTTCGATTTATGAAGTCCATCTCGGCTCCTGGCGTCGCCATACCGAGAACAATTTCTGGCTCAGCTACCGGGAGCTTGCCGACCAGCTGGTGCCGTACGCCAAGTGGATGGGCTTTACCCATCTTGAGCTGCTGCCGATTAACGAGCACCCTTTTGACGGCAGCTGGGGCTATCAGCCAACCGGCATGTACGCCCCGACCCGCCGCTTCGGCACCCGCGACGACTTCCGCTACTTTATCAACGCCGCGCATGCCGCCGGGCTGAACGTGATCCTCGACTGGGTGCCGGGCCACTTCCCGTCCGATGATTTTGGCTTGTCGGAATTCGACGGCACCAACCTGTATGAGCACAGCGATCCGCGCGAAGGCTTCCATCAGGACTGGAATACCCTGATCTACAACTACGGTCGCCGGGAAGTGACCAACTATCTGGTGGGCAACGCCCTGTACTGGATCGAGCGCTTTGGCATTGATGCCCTGCGCGTGGATGCGGTGGCGTCAATGATTTACCGCGACTACAGCCGCAAAGAGGGAGAGTGGATCCCCAACGAATTCGGCGGGCGTGAAAATCTCGAAGCGATTGAGTTTTTACGCAGCACCAACCGTATTCTTGGCGAGCAGGTGCCGGGCGCAGTGACGATGGCAGAAGAGTCGACCGATTTTCCGGGCGTTTCCCGCCCGCCGTCGATGGGCGGTCTTGGCTTCTGGTTTAAGTGGAACCTCGGGTGGATGCACGACACGCTGGATTACATGAAGCTGGATCCGGTCCACCGCCAATATCACCACAACAAGCTGACCTTCGGCATGCTCTACAACAGCACCGAAAACTTTGTCCTGCCGCTCTCTCACGATGAAGTGGTTCACGGCAAAAAATCGATTCTCGACCGCATGCCGGGCGACGCGTGGCAGCGATTTGCCAACCTGCGCGCCTACTACGGCTGGATGTTCGCCTTCCCGGGCAAAAAGTTGCTGTTCATGGGCAACGAGTTTGCGCAGGGCCGCGAGTGGAACCACGACGCCAGCCTTGACTGGCATCTGCTGGACGGCGGTGACAACTGGCACCATGGCGTCCAGCGCCTGGTCCGCGACCTCAACCGCACCTATCGTCACCACAAAGCGCTGCATGAACTCGATTTTGAAGACTACGGCTTCGAGTGGCTGGTGGTGGATGACAACGAGCGCTCGGTGCTGATCTTTGTCCGCCGCGACAAAGCGGGCAACGAAATCATCGTCGCCAGCAACTTCACCCCGGTGACTCGCCATCACTACCGCTTCGGCATCAATCAGCCGGGTAAATGGCGCGAGGCGCTGAATACCGACTCGATGCACTATCACGGCAGCAATGCGGGCAACGGCGGTCTGGTCCAGAGCGATGAGCAGGAGAGCCACGGACGTGCAAACTCACTGAGTATTACCCTGCCGCCGCTGTCCACCATCTGGCTGGTCCGGGAGGGGGAATGACCCAACTCACGGCCGGTCAACCTGCTCCGCTCGGCGCCAGCTATGACGGCAAAGGGGTGAATTTCACCCTCTTTTCCGCCCATGCGGAGCGGGTTGAACTCTGCGTGTTTGACGACAACGGCAATGAGCATCGGTACGATCTTCCGGGTCGCAGCGGGGATATCTGGCACGGCTACCTGGAGAGCGCCCGCCCCGGCACGCACTACGGCTTTCGGGTTCACGGCCCCTGGGAACCGGGCAACGGGCACCGTTTTAACCCAGCGAAGCTACTGCTCGATCCCTGCGCGCATAGCGTTGAGGGGATGCTGAACGACGACGTGGTCCTGCATGGTGGTAAAGACGCGCCGGATCACCGCGACAGCGCATTGGCGGCGGCCAAAAGCGTGGTGGTGTGTGACCACTATGACTGGGAAGACGACGCACCGCCCAATACCCCCTGGGGCAAGACGGTGATCTATGAAGCGCATGTGAAGGGGCTGACGTATCTGCATCCGGGCCTCCCGGAAGCGATCCGCGGCACCTACAAAGCGCTCTCTCATCCACTGATGATTGCCTATTTCAGGCAACTGGGCATTACCGCCCTGGAGCTGCTGCCGGTGGCCCATTTTTCCAGCGAGCCGCGCCTGCAGCGCCTGGGTCTCAGCAACTACTGGGGCTACAACCCGATGGCGATGTTTGCCCTCGATCCGCGCTATGCCGCCCATCCGGCGCGTGCCCGGGATGAGTTTCGCGATGCGGTTAAAGCCCTGCACGAAGCGGGTATTGAGGTGATCCTCGACGTGGTGCTGAACCACAGCGCCGAGCTTGATCTGGAGGGGCCCACCTTCTCCCTGCGCGGAATCGATAACCGTAGCTATTATTGGTTAAGAGAGGATGGCGATTACCACAACTGGACCGGCTGTGGTAACACGCTCAATCTCAGCCATCCGGCGGTGATGCATTACGCGTATGAATGTCTGAAATACTGGGTTGAAACCTTCCATGTCGACGGTTTTCGTTTCGACCTGGCGTCGGTTATTGGCCGTACGCCGGACTTCAATCCGCAGTCGCCGCTGTTTGAGGCCATTAAAAACTGCCCGCTGCTGTCACGCGTCAAGCTGATTGCTGAGCCGTGGGATGTGGGCCCCGGTGGTTATCAGGTGGGGAATTTCCCGCCGCTGTTTGCGGAGTGGAACGATCACTACCGTGATAGCGCGCGCCGCTTCTGGCTGGCGCACGATCTGTCGCTGGCGGATTTCGCCGGACGCTTTGCGGCATCCAGCGATCTGTTCAGACACAATGGACGGTTGCCCTCTGCGTCGATCAACCTGTTGACGGCGCACGACGGCTTCACCTTGCGTGACTGCGTTTGCTTCAATCAGAAACATAACGAAGCCAATGGTGAAGAAAATCGTGATGGCACCTTCAGTAACCACAGTTACAACCATGGTATTGAAGGATTAAGTGGCAAGCTGGATGTCATTGAGCGACGCCGTGCCAGCGTGCACGCCTTGCTTACCACGCTGCTTTTATCGCAGGGAACGCCGATGCTGCTGGCAGGGGATGAACATGGTCACAGCCAGCACGGCAACAATAACGCCTACTGTCAGGATAACCCCTTAACCTGGCTTGACTGGCAGCAGGCAAACAGTGGATTAGCCGAGTTTACCGCTGCGCTAATCCATCTGCGTCAGCAGATCCCTGCGCTCACCCGGAATCAGTGGTGGGAAGAGGGTGATGGCAACGTGCGCTGGCTGAATAAAGCCGCGCAGCCGTTAGCGACACATGAGTGGCACAACGACGTTCCCTGCCTGCAAATCCTGCTTTCGGATAGCTGGCTCATTACGTTTAACGCCACCCATGAGGTTGCCGACATTGTTTTACCTGAAGGAGAGTGGCGGGCGATCCCCCCATTTGCCGGAGAAGATAATCCGGTCGTGATGACAGTCTGGCATGGACCTGCAAACGGTGTGTGCGTATTCCAGAGATGATAATAAAAGGAGTTGATCATGGTTAGGTTAGAGAAGAACGACCCATTAATGTTAGCGCGTCAGCTTCCATTAAAATCTGTTGCCCTGATTCTTGCTGGCGGCCGCGGTACCCGATTAAAAGATTTAACGATTAAGCGCGCCAAACCCGCCGTCCACTTCGGTGGTAAATTCCGTATCATCGATTTTGCCCTTTCTAACTGTCTTAACTCTGGCATCCGCCGCATCGGCGTGATCACCCAGTACCAGTCCCATACCCTGGTGCAGCACATCCAGCGCGGCTGGTCCTTCTTCAGCGAAGAGATGAATGAGTTTGTCGACCTTCTGCCCGCTCAGCAGCGCATGCACGGTGAAAACTGGTATCGCGGCACGGCGGATGCGGTGACGCAGAACCTCGACATTATTCGTCGCTACGACGCTGAATACGTGGTGATCCTCGCCGGGGACCATATCTACAAGCAAGACTACTCGCGGATGCTGATCGACCACGTCGAAAAAGGTGCACGCTGCACCGTTGCCTGCATGCCGGTGCCCATTGCCGAAGCGACGGCGTTTGGCGTGATGGCGGTGGATGAAAACGACAAGGTGATCGAATTTGTCGAAAAACCGGCAAACCCGCCAGCGATGCCGGGCGACCCGACCCGCTCTCTTGCCAGCATGGGCATCTATATCTTTGATGCTGAATACCTTTATCAGCTGCTGGAAGAGGACGACAAGGAAGAGAATTCCAGTCACGACTTCGGTAAAGATATCATCCCGAAAATCACCAAGGCTGGCATGGCTTATGCACATCCCTTCCCATTGTCCTGCGTGCAGTCCGATCCGAATTCAGAACCGTACTGGCGCGATGTCGGGACGCTGGAAGCGTACTGGAAGGCCAACCTGGATCTCGCCTCAGTAACACCGGAACTGGACATGTACGACCACAACTGGCCGATCCGCACGCACATGGAGTCGCTGCCGCCGGCGAAGTTTGTGCAGGACCGCACCGGTAGCCACGGCATGACGCTGAACTCGCTGGTCTCCGGCGGCTGTATCATTTCGGGCTCGGTGGTGGTGCAGTCGGTGCTGTTCCCGCGCGTGCGGGTGAATTCTTTCTGCAACATTGATTCGACAGTATTGTTGCCAGACGTATGGGTAGGACGCTCATGCCGTTTGCGTCGTTGCGTGATCGACCGGGCCTGTATCATTCCTGAGGGCATGGTGATTGGCGAGAACGCCGAAGAGGATGCGCGTCGCTTCTATCGCTCCGAAGAGGGCATCGTACTGGTTACGCGTGAAATGCTGCGCAAACTGCAGATCAAACAGGAGCGATGATGCAGGTTTTACACGTATGTTCTGAGATGTTCCCGTTGCTGAAAACGGGCGGGCTGGCGGATGTGATTGGGGCGTTACCGGCGGCGCAAATCGCCGGTGGTGTCGATACCCGCGTGCTGTTGCCCGCTTTTCCAGACATTCGTCGCGGCATTCCTGATGCACAGATTGTCAGCCGTCGCGATACCTTTGCCGGGCGCATCACATTACTGTTTGGTCATTACAACGGCGTGGGCATCTACCTGATTGACGCGCCGCATCTGTATGACCGCCCAGGGAGCCCGTACCACGACACTAACTTATTCGCCTATCCCGACAACGTGCTGCGTTTTGCACTGCTCGGCTGGGTGGGGGCGGAAATGGCCACCGGGCTGGATCCGTTCTGGCGTCCGGACGTGGTGCACGCCCACGACTGGCATGCCGGGCTGGCCCCGGCGTATCTGGCGGCGCGTGGTCATCCGGCAAAATCGGTGTTTACGGTGCATAACCTGGCCTACCAGGGCCTGTATTTAGCCAAACACATGAATGACATCGAGTTGCCATCGTCATTCTTTAACATGCACGGGCTGGAGTTTAACGGGCAGATCTCGTTCCTGAAGGCCGGGCTTTACTATGCCGATCATATTACGGCGGTGAGCCCGACCTACGCGCGGGAGATCACCGAGCCGGAGTTTGGCTACGGGATGGAGGGCCTGCTGACGCAGCGTCATCGCGAAGGCCGCCTGTCGGGCATTCTGAACGGCGTGGATGAAAAAATCTGGAGCCCGGAATCCGATCTGCTGCTGACCGCACGCTATAGCCGCGACTCGGTGGAAGATAAGGCCGAGAACAAACGTCAGCTGCAAATCGCCATGGGGCTCAAGGTCAACGAGAAGGTGCCGCTGTTTGCGGTGGTGAGCCGTCTGACCAGCCAGAAAGGCCTCGACCTGGTGCTTGAAGCGCTGCCGGGTCTGCTGGAGCAGGGTGGACAGCTTGCGCTGCTGGGTGCGGGCGATCCGGTTCTGCAGGAAGGCTTCCTGGCGGCGGCGGCCGAACATCCGGGGCAGGTAGGGGTACAGATTGGCTATCACGAGGCGTTCTCACACCGCATCATGGCGGGGGCCGACGTTATCCTGGTGCCGAGTCGTTTTGAGCCGTGCGGCTTAACCCAGCTGTACGGTCTGAAGTACGGCACCCTGCCGCTGGTGCGCCGTACCGGCGGGCTGGCGGATACCGTATCCGACACCTCGCTGGAAAACCTGGCAGACGGTATCGCCAGTGGTTTTGTGTTTGAAGACAGTAATGCGTGGTCGCTGCTGCGCGCGATCCGGCGTGCGTTCGTGTTGTGGTCGCGGCCGTCTTTATGGCGTTTTGTTCAGCGGCAGGCGATGGCCATGGATTTTAGCTGGCAAGTGGCGGCCCAGTCCTACCGCGATCTTTATCAACGCTTGATGTAACAATGTTGGAATCATTGATATGAATGCACCTTTTTCTTATGCGTCTCCCACATTGAGCATTGAGGCGTTAAAGCACTCAATTGCTTATAAGCTGATGTTCACCATCGGCAAAGATCCGGTGATCGCCAACAAGCACGAGTGGCTGAACGCCACGCTGTTTGCCGTGCGCGATCGGCTGGTAGAACGCTGGCTGCGCTCGAACCGCGCCCAGCTCTCACAGGAGACCCGACAGGTTTACTATCTGTCGATGGAGTTTTTGATTGGCCGCACCCTTTCCAATGCGCTGTTGTCGCTGGGGATCTATGACGATGTAAAAAACGCGCTGGAAGAGATGGGGTTAGATTTAGAAGAGCTGATTGATGAAGAGAACGACCCGGGCTTAGGCAACGGCGGCCTCGGGCGTCTGGCGGCCTGCTTCCTCGACTCGCTGGCAACCCTCGCCCTGCCGGGACGCGGCTACGGCATCCGCTACGATTACGGCATGTTCAAACAGAACATTGTTGACGGTCGACAGAAAGAGTCTCCGGACTACTGGCTGGAATATGGCAATCCGTGGGAGTTCAAGCGCCACAATACGCGCTATAAAGTGCGTTTCGGCGGACGTGTGCAGCAGGAAGGCAAGAAAACCCGCTGGGTCGAAACCGAAGAGATCCTGGCCGTGGCATACGACCAGATCATTCCGGGCTACGACACCGATGCCACCAACACGCTGCGCCTGTGGAATGCCCAGGCCAGTAGCGAGATTAACCTTGGTAAATTTAACCAGGGTGATTACTTCGCGGCAGTGGAAGATAAAAACCACTCCGAGAACGTCTCCCGCGTGCTGTACCCGGATGACTCGACCTATTCCGGGCGTGAGCTGCGTCTGCGTCAGGAATACTTCCTGGTCTCCTCGACCATCCAGGATATTCTCAGCCGCCACTTCCAGCTGCACAAAACCTACAAGAACCTGGCGGAGAAAACCGCCATCCACCTGAACGACACCCACCCGGTGCTGTCGATCCCGGAACTGATGCGCCTGCTGATCGACGAGCATAAGTTCAGCTGGGATGAAGCCTTTAATGTGACGTGCCAGGTGTTCTCCTACACCAACCACACGTTGATGAGCGAAGCGCTGGAAACCTGGCCGGTGGACATGCTCGGCAAAATCCTGCCGCGCCATCTGCAGATCATCTTTGAGATCAACGATTACTTCCTGAAAACCGTTCAGGAGCAGTATCCGCACGACACCGGTCTGCTGAGCCGCACGTCGATTATCGACGAGTCTAACGGCCGTCGGGTGCGCATGGCGTGGCTGGCAGTGGTGATCAGCCACAAGGTCAACGGCGTCTCCGAGCTGCACTCCAACCTGATGGTGCAGTCGCTGTTTGCCGATTTTGCCAAAATCTTCCCGATGCGTTTCTGCAACGTGACCAACGGGGTCACGCCGCGTCGCTGGCTGGCGCTGGCGAACAAGCCGCTCTCCGAGGTGCTGGATGAGAACATCGGCCGCACCTGGCGTACCGATTTAAGCCAGCTGAGCGAGCTGGAACAGCACGCGGATTTCCCGACAGTGAATAAAGCGGTGCGTGACGCCAAGCTGCTGAACAAAAAGCGGCTGTCGGTGTGGATGGCGCTGCACTTAAACGTGGTCGCCAATCCGAAAGCACTGTTCGACGTGCAGATCAAACGTATCCACGAGTACAAACGTCAGTTGATGAACGTGCTGCACGTCATCGTCCGCTACAACCGCATCAAGGAAGACCCAACGGCTGATTGGGTACCGCGCGTGAACATCTTTGCCGGTAAGGCCGCCTCGGCCTACTACATGGCGAAGCATATTATCCACCTGATCAACGACGTGGCGAAGGTTATCAACAACGATCCGCTGATTGGCGACAAGCTGAAGATTGTCTTTATCCCGAACTACAGCGTAAGCCTGGCGCAGATGATCATTCCGGCGGCGGATCTGTCTGAGCAGATCTCGCTGGCAGGTACCGAAGCCTCAGGCACCAGTAACATGAAGTTTGCCCTGAACGGCGCGCTGACCATCGGCACGCTGGACGGTGCCAACGTCGAAATGCTGGAGCACGTGGGTGAAGAGAACATCTTCATCTTCGGCAATACGGCGGAAGAGGTGGAATCGCTGCGTAAGCAGGGCTACAAGCCGCGGGAATTCTACGAGCAGGATGAAGAGCTGCGTCAGGTGCTGACCCAGATCGCTACCGGCTTGTTTAATCCGGAGGAGCCTGGCCGTTACCGCGATCTGGTGGATTCGCTGATTAACTTTGGCGATCACTATCAGGTGCTGGCGGACTTCCGCAGCTATGTGGATTGTCAGGACAAGGTCGACGAGCTGTATCGTCAGCCGGAAGAGTGGACCACCAAAGCGATGCACAACATCGCCAACATGGGCTACTTCTCGTCTGACCGCACCATCAAAGAGTATGCCGAGACTATCTGGCATATTGATCCGGTACGGTTATAAACGCAAAAAGGCAACGAAAGTTGCCTTTTTTAATGTTTGCTCCCTCTCCCTGTGGGAGAGGGGCGGGGTGAGGGCATCAGGCCGCACCCCGCCATTTTCGCCGGGTGGCGGCTTCGCCTTACCCGGCCTACGTATCTGCATCCTTCACGACGCTAACGATAACTCTCGCTTTTGCGCGTTCTGCTCAAGCCACTGCGCCACGCGGGACTGCTGCTCCGCATTCAGCCACATGCCCTCTTTGGTGCGACGCCACAGCGCATCGTCTGCGCGGCGTACCCACTCGTGCTCAACCAGATAGCGCAGCTCGGCTTCATAAAACTCATGGCCAAAATGTTCGCCCAAATCGCTGAGGTTTGTCACCGCGTTCAGCAGCAGTTCACTGTTGCTGCCGTAAGTGCGGGCGTAATGGCGGGCCATGGATTCGCTGATAAACGGATGGCGACGGCGCAGTTTTGCCGCGTAGTCATCGCGGTTGCCGTCGATATCACCGCCAGGCAGCACCGCGCCTTTGGTCCAGGCAGAGCCAATACCCTGATAGTACGGGGACAGTTTCTCCAGCGCGTGTTCCGCCAGCTTACGATAGGTGGTGAGCTTGCCGCCAAACACCGAAAGCAGCGGCGCTTTGCCTTGGTCATCGTGGATATCCAGCGTGTAGTCGCGGGTGATCGCCTGCGGAGAATCGGATTCATCATCGCACAATGGACGCACCCCGGAGTAGGTCCAGACCACGTCGTCGCGCGCCAGCGACTTTTTAAAGTGCGCGTTATAGACCTGCAGCAGGTAGTTGATTTCGCTTTCGTCGATGCCGACGTTTTTCGGATCGCCTTTGTACTCTACGTCGGTGGTGCCGACGATGGAGAACTCATCCATCCACGGGATCACAAACACGATGCGCTTGTCTTCGTTCTGCAGAATGTAGGCCTGCTTCTGGGTGTGTACGCGCGGAACCACAATATGGCTGCCTTTGATCAGGCGGATGCCATACGGCGACGGCAGTTTCATCCCGTCGTCAAAGAACTGTTTCACCCACGGGCCGGTGGCATTCACCAGACCGCGTGCCTGCCAGCTGAAGCGCTCGCCGGTATCGATATCTTCGGCTTCGACGATCCACAGGCCCTTTTCACGGCGAGCGGAGAGGGCGCGGGTGCGGGTTTTCACTTCTCCGCCTTTGCGTTCAACCATTTGCGCGTTGGCGAGCACCAGTCGGGCGTCGTCCACCCAGCAGTCAGAATATTCGAATCCGCGCACGATTTCTGGCTTCAGGACCGAGTCTGCGCCAAAACGCACACCGGCGGAGGCGGGCAGGCTGGTGCGTTTACCCAGATGATCGTACATAAACAGACCGATGCGGATCATCCACGCCGGACGCAGATGCGGGCGGTGCGGCAGGCGAAAGCGCATCGGTGTGGCAATATGCGGGGCCATTTTCAGCAGCACTTCGCGCTCGGCCAGCGCCTCGCTGACCAGACGGAATTCGTAGTGTTCCAGGTAGCGCAGGCCGCCGTGGATAAGCTTGGAGCTCGCGGAGGAGGTGGCACAGGCGAGATCCTGTGCTTCCAGCATCAGGACGGATAAACCGCGTCCGGCGGCATCTGCCGCAATACCTGCCCCGTTGATACCGCCACCTATTACAATCAGATCTTTGGTTTCCATTGTATCCTCACGCACTTTCGTAAAAGCTCAAAAATGTTCGATATCGCTCATATTAGCAAAGGAATGCGCTTTTAGTAACATCAAAAAAACAATTTTGAGTGATACAGCTAACATAATGGCGTTTACCCGCCGCCAGGACGTACACTAGACGGTAAAATGCCCCACTGAACGAATAACAGAGAGCAGCAGAGAGCACCATGGAACAGTTTGAATGTATTAACGTCGAAGAAGCGCACCAGAAAATGCACCAGGGAACGGCCGTGCTGGTGGACATCCGCGATCCGCAAAGTTTTGCCATAGGCCATACGCCGGGTGCCTTTCACCTGACGAATGCCTCACTGAGCACCTTTATGCAGGATAACGATTTTGATACCCCGGTGATGGTGATGTGCTATCACGGTAACAGCAGCAAGGGTGCGGCGCAGTATCTGCTGCAACAGGGCTACGATGCGGTCTACAGCGTGGACGGCGGTTTCGACGCCTGGCATCGCCATTTCCCGGCAGAAGTCGAGCACGTCGACGTTTAGGGTATATACTGTCCCCTTTTGTGTGGAAATAAGCGACTGCCGCCGATGCTGATGATTACCTCTTTTACTAACCCGCGCGTGGCCCAGGCGTTTGTCGACTACATGGCGACGCAGGGCATTATCCTCACTCTTCAACAACATACCCAGATTGACGTCTGGCTGGCGGATGAAAGCCAGGCCGACCGGGTGCACGCTGAACTGGCGCGTTTTCTGGAAAACCCCGCCGACCCGCGCTATCTGGCGGCGAGCTGGCAGTCGGGCCAGACCGATAGCGGCCTGCGCTATCAGCGCTTTCCTTTCCTGGCGACGTTGCGCGAGCGCGCGGGGCCATTCACCCTGGTCTTAATCGCGGCCTGCATTCTGGTGTTCATCATCATGAACGTGGTGGGCGATCAGACCGTGATGATCCTGCTGGCCTGGCCGTTTGACCCGTCCCTGAAATTCGAATTCTGGCGCTACTTCACCCACGCGCTGATGCACTTCTCCGTGCTGCATATCCTCTTTAACCTGCTGTGGTGGTGGTATCTCGGCGGCGCGGTGGAGAAACGGCTCGGCAGCGGCAAGCTGGTGGTGATTACGCTGATCAGCGCCCTGCTCAGCGGCTTTATCCAGCATCAGTTTAACGGGCCGTGGTTTGGCGGGCTTTCCGGCGTAGTGTATGCGCTGATGGGCTACGTCTGGCTGCGCGGCGAGCGCGATCCGGACAGCGGGATCTATCTTGAGCGCGGGTTAATGGCCTTCGCATTAGTCTGGATTATTGCCGGCTGGTTTGATCTGTTTGGCATGGCGATTGCCAATGGCGCACACGTGGCCGGGCTGGCGGTTGGGCTGGCGATGGCGCTTGCCGATACGCTACATGCGCGAAAACGAACATAATTCTGCCAGGGAACTCTGATGAAACAAACACAACGTCATGACGCCATTATCGAGCTGGTGAAGAAGCAGGGATACGTCAGCACCGAGGAGCTGGTGGAGCAGTTTGCCGTCAGCCCGCAGACCATTCGCCGTGACCTGAACGATCTGGCCGATCAGAACCGCATTCTCCGCCACCACGGCGGGGCGGCGCTGCCGTCCAGCTCGGTGAACACCTCCTGGCACGACCGCAAGGCGACCCAGACCTCAGAGAAAGAGCGGATTGCCCGCAAAGTCGCCAGCCAGATCCCCAACGGTGCGACGCTGTTTATCGACATCGGCACCACCCCGGAAGCGGTCGCCCACGCCCTGCTGAACCATGAAAATCTCCGCGTGGTGACCAACAATCTGAACGTCGCGACCACGCTGATGCAGAAAGAGGACTTTCGCATCATCCTCGCCGGGGGGGAGTTGCGCAGTCGCGACGGCGGGATTATTGGCGAAGCGACCCTCGATTTTATCTCCCAGTTCCGCCTCGACTTCGGCATCCTCGGCATCAGCGGCATCGATACCGACGGCTCACTGCTGGAGTTTGACTATCACGAAGTGCGTACCAAGCGGGCAATCATCGACAACTCACGTCACGTGATGCTGGTGGTGGATCACTCGAAGTTTGGCCGTAACGCGATGGTGAACATGGGCAGCATCAGCATGGTGGATGCGGTCTATACCGACGTGATGCCGCCTGAAGGGGTGTTGCAGGTGATTCGCGAGCATAAGTTGCAGTTAGAACTGTGCTGATATTAGCTCCTCTCCCGGTGGGAGAGGGCTAGACCCCATACCCCATCATTTTCAACAGCTGCTGGGCATGCTGCACCGCATCCTGGCGGTGAGCAACGCCGAGCTTCTGATACAGATTGCGGATATGGGTTTTGATGGTGGTCGCGGCCACCGCCAGCTCTCCGGCAATCTGGTCGTTACTGTATCCGGAATAGATCAGCCCCAGAACCTGCCACTCACGCTGAGTCAGCGGGCTGGTGCGGATCAGTTCCGGCACTTCCGGATGGGTCAGCAGGCGCTCGACAAAGGTTTCGTCGAAGTGGGCGAACTTGTGGCGGTGATGCTGATTAATCTCCCGCAGAATGCGCTGGGCGCGGTGCTGATCCAGCTCCGGCAGGGTATTCAGCTGAATAAGCTGGCGCAGCTGCTGCGCCATCGTCTCGCCTTCAATCACAAAGTGACTGATAAACCCGGTGCGGTTCGCCAGCTGCAGCGCTTCCAGCAGCACGCGCTGGGCGTCATTTTTGCGACCCGCCTGCCAGTAAAGCTGGTTCTGCAGCAGCAGGTTGCGGTTCAGATCGCTCATCAGACGCAGACTGCGGGCATTTTCATTCAGCTCTTCCAGCACGATTTCTGCCGGTTCAAACTCCCCTAACAGGATCTGCGCCCGGGCAATGTTGCGCCACTGGCTTTGCAGGAAGTGGTTGTTGGCGAACTCCGGCTTCGGCGTCTGGCGCAGCCAGTTGGCCGCCGATTTTTTATCTCCGGTCATCTGCCAGTAAATCACCCGTACTTTATCGGCGTTCGATACCCAGTCGCTGTGATACTGACCGTTGCCGAGCAGGTTCTCCAGACGGTTGAGGTGGTTACGGGCGTTATCCAGATCGCCGCGTGCCAGCGAGCACTGAACCAGCAGGCCCAGACACTGCAACTGCTGCTGAGGCTGGAAGGCGGAGAGCACGTCGACCCCATGACGGGCAGTGCTTTCGGCTTCGTCCAGTCGGGCCCAGGCCCACAGCAGCTGGGCACGGATGCGCAGCAGGAACTCGTGCATCGGGAGCTGTTCCAGATGCTGATCGCGGATCAGGTTGAAGGCTTTTTCCTGAGTTTCCCAGGCGGCCTGCAGGAAGCCCTGGGCAAACAGAATTTCGCTTTGTTGGATCATGCTCCACAGGGCGTAATGCCAGACGTCATGGCGGCGTGCCATCTGTTCTGTCTGCTGCATCAGCGACAGGGAGCGGGTGAGATCGCCTTTACAGTGCAGAACCTCGCCATGCACGGAGGTTGCCACGATGCGGCTGTAGAAGTGCGCCAGCGGCAGCTCTTCCAGCGCACCCATCGCCAGGCGCTCGGCCTCGTCCGGGTTACCGTCGTTGATGGCGACCTGCGCCCGCAGGGCATTGAATTCGCCATGCAGCGCCGCATCCATCTCGCTTTTCATCTCCTGCTCGGCGCGGGCCAGCAGGGTATTCACTTCGCTGTAGCGGTGCTGGCTCTGCATCAGCCAGGCCTGCAGCAGCACCAGACGCGGGTTCTCCAGCAGGCTTTCCCACGGCAGGGCGCGCAGCGACTCTTCAAGCAGCGCCAGCTCGCTGTGGTTAAACAGGCTCCAGGCGTGGTTGAGCAAAATATCGCGCAGCATATGGGCATCCCCCGCCGCCAGCGCGTGGTGAATGGCCTCGCTCGGGAAGCCTTGCGCCATCCAGCTTTCTGCTGCGGCGCGGTGAATGTCAGGCAGTTCGGTGGCCAGTTCCCATTGACAGCGCTGGCGCAGGAAGCTGCCAAACAGCGGGTGGTAACTGAACCATTCTCCGGAGTCGTCCATACGCTGCAGGAACAATCCCTGACGTTCGATCTCTTCCAGCCGCATCTGGCCGTTATCTTCCCCGGTCACGCGCACAATCAGCGCGTCGTTCATCGAGCGCAGCAGCGAGCTTTTCAGCAGGAACTGGCGGGTCGACTGATCGACGCTGTCGAGGACTTCATCGACCAGATAATCGGAAAGGTGGCTGGCATTGATCCCGGCCAGGCGGCGCGCGGACTGCTGCGCCGGGCTGTTGTTGTGTCGGGCTGAAAGCGCAATCAGCTGCAGGGCGGTGGCCCAGCCAGCGACGTCATCACACAGACGGCTGCTTTCGGCGACTTCAATCGGGGAGGTGAGACGGCAATCAAAGAACTGCTTCGCTTCCTGATGGGTAAAGGAGAGCTGTTGGCTGCCCACTTCCAGCAGCTGATCGCGCACGCGCAGGTTGGCAATGCCCAGCTGCGGCAGGTTGCGCGACAGGATCACTAAGGTCAGGTTTTCCGGCTGATGGCGCAGGAAAAAGCGCATCGACTCGTGGATCACCGGATTGGTGATCAGATGATAATCATCAATCACCAGATAGAGCGGGCGATGCCATTCGGCCAGCTCGATAAACAGTTGGGAAAACAGGGAAGAGAGGCTGGCGTACTGGCGCTTTTGTACCATCACTTCGCTGGTGACGCAGTGCCCGTTGGTGGCCTGCTGAATGGCGGCGATCAAATAGCTGGCAAAACGCTCCTGCTGATTATCGCCCTCATCGAGAGAGTACCAGCCGAGATCGCTTTTGCCCGATGCCCATTGAGAGATGAGCGTCGTTTTGCCGTAGCCTGCAGGGCTCGTTACCAGCGCCAGTCGAAAATTGTTCGCGCCGGAAAGTTTCGCCAGCAGGCGTTCGCGAACCACAGTATGGTCAAGACGAACCGGGCGACTTAATTTGGACGGAATCAACATATTTTTCACTTCACTGTGTGGAAATCGAGATTTGATTTTTTTTGCGCTTCGTAATTAATCTCTATAAGGTCGGTCAGAAACCTTTTTATTGCAAGTTATGTCCGGGTTTTCTGTCCCTTAATTTGCACTCTGTCACAAAAATATATCGCAGACTGAGGGAACTTTTCGGATGGGCTTCTAAAGCGCATGGATACTGGAAAGAGGGGGTAAAAGCACGTATTGCACAAAAAGGTTCGGAGAAGCGTAAAGGCTGTTAAAAGTTAATAAAATCTCTGCTGGGTTAACGATGTAAAATAACGCACTGAGATAGAGCTTATTATGAGAAATATTATTTCAGGTAAGTAATTATTACCTTGTTTATATATTTCTTATGAAATGACACAGCTTTTTTGTCCCTTCTGGCGCTTGTTTAATCGCCGTTTCTCGCGCAACCTGACGGCATAAAGTGGCCACGATCACAGTTTACTGCTCATCCCCGCTACTCCTCCCCGCCTAATCCCCCGCAGGAGGAGGAAGTGCCCCGAGGAGCCAGGCACACTAGCACCAACGTGTTAATTTCTTTCTACAGGATGCCGATCCCTTATGTCACAGCCTACCTTCAACAAAGCTCAATTTCAGGCTGCCCTGACGCGTCAGTGGCAACGATTTGGATTACATGCCGCTGAGGAGATGACCTCCCGCCAGTGGTGGCAGGCCGTCAGCGGTGCGCTCGCAGAGCTGCTGAGCGCCCAACCCGCGGTGAAGCCAGCGAAAGGCCAGCGCCACGTCAACTACATCTCGATGGAGTTCCTGATTGGCCGCCTGACCGGCAACAACCTGCTGAATCTCGGCTGGTATCAGGAGGTCAGCGATGTGCTGAGCACCCACAATATCCACCTGACCGACCTGCTGGAAGAAGAGACCGATCCGGCGCTGGGCAACGGTGGCCTGGGGCGTCTGGCAGCCTGCTTCCTTGATTCGATGGCGACGGTGGGGCAATCGGCGACCGGCTACGGCCTGAACTATCAGTACGGCCTGTTCCGTCAGTCCTTTGCCGACGGCCATCAGATGGAAGCCCCGGATGACTGGCATCGCGGCAGCTACCCGTGGTTCCGCCACAATGAGGCGCTGGACGTGCAGGTCGGGATTGGCGGCAAAGTGACGAAAGCGGGGCAATGGGAACCTGGCTTTACGATCACCGGCCAGGCGTGGGATCTGCCGGTACTGGGTTACCGTAACGGCGTGGCGCAGCCGCTGCGCCTGTGGCAGGCGACACACGCGCATCCGTTTGACCTGACCAAATTTAACGACGGCGATTTCCTGCGTGCTGAGCAGCAGGGCATCGACGCGGAAAAACTGACCAAAGTTCTCTACCCGAACGACAACCATCTGGCGGGCAAAAAGCTGCGTCTGATGCAGCAGTACTTCCAGTGCGCCTGTTCGGTGGCCGATATTCTGCGTCGCCATCACCTGGCGGGCCGCAAGCTGAACGAGCTGGCAGATTACGAAGTGATCCAGCTCAATGACACCCACCCGACGATCGCCATTCCTGAACTGCTGCGCGTATTGATCGACGAGCATCAGATGAGCTGGGACGACGCCTGGGCCATCACCAGCAAAACCTTCGCTTACACCAACCACACTCTGATGCCAGAAGCGCTGGAGTGCTGGGACGAGAAGCTGATTAAAACCCTGCTGCCGCGCCATATGCAGCTGATCAACGAAATTAATACCCGCTTTAAAACGCTGGTGAAGAAAACCTGGCCGGGCAACGAAGCCGTCTGGGCAAAGCTGGCGGTGGTCTATGATAAGCAGGTCCGCATGGCCAACATGTGCGTGGTGAGCGGCTTTGCGGTTAACGGCGTCGCTGCGCTGCACTCCGACCTGGTGGTGAAAGATCTGTTCCCGGAATATCACCAGCTGTGGCCGAACAAGTTCCACAATGTCACCAACGGCATCACGCCGCGCCGCTGGATCAAACAGTGCAACCCGGCCCTGGCCGCGCTGCTGGATAACACCCTTGAGCACGAGTGGGCCAACGATCTCGACCAGCTGATCAATCTGGAAAAACAGGCTGATGATGCGGCCTTCCGTGAGACTTACCGCACCATCAAACTGGACAACAAGGTGCGCCTGGCGGCCTTCGTTAAAACCCGCACCGGGATTGAAATTAACCCGAACGCGATTTTTGATATCCAGATCAAACGTCTGCACGAGTACAAACGTCAGCACCTGAACCTGCTGCACATTCTGGCGCTGTACAAAGAGATCCGCGAGAACCCGCAGGCTGACCGCGTGCCGCGCGTGTTCCTGTTCGGTGCGAAAGCGGCACCGGGCTACTACCTGGCAAAAAACATCATCCTCGCGATCAACAAAGTGGCTGCGGCGGTGAACAACGATCCGAAAGTTGGCGACAAGCTGAAAGTGGTGTTCCTGCCGGATTACTGCGTCTCGGCAGCCGAGCTGCTGATCCCGGCGGCGGACGTCTCCGAGCAGATCTCCACTGCCGGTAAAGAGGCCTCCGGCACCGGCAACATGAAGCTGGCCCTCAACGGCGCGCTGACGGTCGGTACGCTGGACGGCGCCAACGTCGAGATCGCCGAGCAGGTGGGCGACGAGAACATCTTTATCTTCGGCCATACCGTCGAAGAGGTGAAAGCGCTGAAGGCCAAAGGCTATAACCCGGTGAAATGGCGTAAGAAAGACAAGGTGCTCGATGCAGTGCTGAAAGAGCTGGAAAGCGGCAAATACAGCGACGGCGACAAGCACGCGTTTGACCAGATGCTGCACAGCATCGGCAAAGAGGGTGGCGATCCGTATCTGCTGATGGCGGACTTTGCCTCTTATGTCGAGGCCCAGAAGCAGATCGACGTTCTGTATCGTGACCAGGAAGCCTGGACCCGGGCGTGCATTCTGAACACTGCGCGCTGCGGTATGTTCAGCTCTGACCGCTCAATCCGTGACTATCAGGCTCGTATCTGGCAGGCAAAACGCTAAGGAAGCGCGATGGAAAGTAAACGTCTCGATAATGCCGCGCTGGCGGCGGGGATCAGCCCCAGCTACATCAATGCTCATGGTAAACCGCAGTCGATTGGTGCTGAAACCAAGAGGCGTTTGCTGGATGCCATGCATAAAGCCAAACCCGTCGCGAAAGCGGCGGTGACCGCCGTACCGAACGTGATGGTCTACACCGCTGGTAAAAAAATGCCGCTGATGATTGAAGGCAGCGGCGAATTTAGCTGGTTACTGACTACCGAAGAGGGGCATCAGCATAAAGGCCACGCCACGGGCGGCAAAAATCTGAACCTTCCGGCCAAACTGCCGGAGGGTTATCACACCCTTACGTTGACCCAGGACGACAGTCGCTGGCACTGCCGGGTGATTGTGGCACCAAAACGCTGCTACGAGCCGCAGGCGCTGAAAGAGGGCAAAAAGCTGTGGGGCGCCTGTGTGCAGCTCTACACCCTGCGCTCTGAGGCGAACTGGGGTATCGGCGATTTCGGCGATCTGAAAAAGATGCTGGCGGGCGTGGGCGATCGCGGCGGCGCGTTTATCGGCCTCAACCCGATCCATGCCCTCTATCCGGCCAACCCGGAGAGCGCCAGCCCGTATAGCCCGTCATCCCGTCGCTGGCTGAACGTGATTTACATCGACGTGAACGCGCTGGACGATTTCCGTAACAGCAAAGAGGCGCAGGCCTGGTGGGCGATGAGCACCACTCAGCAGACGCTGAAGCGCGCGCGCGACGCCGAGTGGGTGGATTATGCCACCGTCACCGCGTTGAAGATGGCGGCCCTGCGCATGGCGTGGAAAGGTTTTGCCCAGCGTGACGACGAGCAGATGACTGCGTTTCGCCAGTTTGTAACCCAGGAGGGCGAAAGCCTGTACTGGCAGGCGGCGTACGACGCACTGCATGCATATCAGGTGAAAGAGGATGAAATGCGCTGGGGCTGGCCGGTGTGGCCACAAGCCTATCAGTCCGTTAACTCGCCTGAGGTAAAAGCGTTTTGCGACCAGCATGCCGACGAAGTTGATTTTTACCTTTGGCTGCAGTGGCTGGCGTACAGCCAGTTTGCCGCCTGCTGGCAGGTCAGCCAGGGTTATAACATGCCAATTGGCCTCTATCGCGACCTGGCGGTTGGCGTGGCAGAAGGGGGGGCAGAGACGTGGTGCGATCGCGAGCTGTACTGCCTGAAAGCCTCGGTTGGTGCGCCACCGGATATTCTGGGCCCGCTCGGCCAGAACTGGGGCCTGCCGCCAATGGATCCGCACGTGATTACGGCCCGTGCCTACGAGCCGTTTATCGAGCTGTTGCGCGCTAACATGCAAAACTGCGGGGCGCTGCGTATTGACCACGTGATGTCGGTGCTGCGCCTGTGGTGGATCCCGTACGGCGAAACTGCCGATCACGGGGCCTATGTTCACTATCCGGTTGACGATCTGCTCTCAATCCTTGCGCTGGAGAGTAAGCGGCATAACTGTATGGTGATTGGCGAAGATCTCGGCACCGTCCCGGTCGAAATCGTCAGCAAGCTGCGTGACAGCGGCGTTTACTCGTATAAGGTGCTCTACTTTGAAAACGACCTTGAGAAGAACTTCCGCGCGCCGCAAGCGTATCCTGAGCAATCAATGGCAGTCGCGACGACGCATGACCTTCCTACGCTTCGTGGCTGGTGGGACAGCGGCGACCTGACGCTCGGCAAAACCCTGGGGCTCTACCCTGACGAGGTGATGTTGCGCGGTCTGTATCAGGATCGCGAGCTGTCGAAGCAAGGGCTGCTGGATGCGCTGCACGCCCACGGCTGTCTGCCGAAACGCGCCGGGCATAAGGCCTCCCTGATGTCGATGACCCCAACGCTCAACCGCGCGATGCAGCGTTACATCGCCGACAGCCACAGCGCCCTGTTAGGGCTGCAGCCGGAAGACTGGCTGGATATGCCGGAGCCGGTCAATATTCCCGGTACCAGCTACCAGTACAAGAACTGGCGCCGCAAGTTGTCCACCTCCCTTGAGGCGATGTTCGCCGATGACAGAGTGAACAGGCTGATTAAAGATCTGGATAAGCGGCGAAAAGCCGCAGCGAAGAAGAGATAAAAACAAAGAACCCGCCAGATGGCGGGTTCTTTTTTGCCTTACGGCAAGGTCACATCAGACAACCATTCCCAGCAGCAGACACCCAATCAGGCCGCAGACAGAGATAATGGTTTCCAGCATCGACCAGGACTTGATGGTCTCACCGATGGTCAGGTTGAAGTACTCCTTGAACAGCCAGAAGCCCGGATCGTTGACGTGAGAGAAAATCACGCTACCGGAACCCACCGCAATAACCATCAGCTCAGGGCTGACGCCGGAAGTCGCAATCAGCGGGGCAACAATACCGCCCGCGGTAATGGCTGCAACCGTTGCTGAACCCAGCGCGATACGCAGAACGGCAGCAATAGACCACGCCATCAGGATAGGGGAGATGTTGGTGTCATGCATCATAGAGGCGATGTATTTGTCGACGCCGCTATCCACCAGAACCTGCTTGAACGCACCGCCGCCGCCGATGATCAGCAGCATCATGGCGATGATTTTGATCGAAGAGCTCAGGGTATCGTTAATCTGGTCCATCGAGCGACCACGGTTCAGACCGAAGGTAAAGAGCGCAATCAGCACCGCAATCAGCGTTGCCATGACCGGGTCACCCAGGAATTCTGCTACGCCAAGGAACGGGTGGCCTTTCGGCAGGACCATTTCAGCGACCGCACGCAGCGCCATCAGTACAACCGGTACCAGAGAGGTCCAGACGCTGACTGCAAAGCTTGGCATTTCGGCTTCGGTGAAGGTTTTGGCGCTGTACAGACCTTCCGGGATCGGTTTGTCGATCCCTTTCAGGGTACGGGCAAATACCGGACCGGCCAGGATAACGGTCGGGATCGCCAGAATCGTACCGAACAGCAGGGTTTTACCCATATCGGCGTGGAAGATGGTGGCGATAGCGGTCGGACCCGGGTGCGGTGGCAGGAAGCCGTGGGTTACAGACAGCGCAGCGGCCATCGGGACACCCACATACAGCAGCGGAATGCTGGCAGAGGCGGCAATGGTGAAGACCAGCGGCAGCATCAGCACGAAGCCCACTTCGTAGAACAGAGCAAAACCCACGGTAAAGCCGGTTAATACCACCGCCCACTGGATATGCTGTTTACCGAATTTTGCAATCAGCGTGGTTGCGATGCGCTGTGCGCCACCACAGTCCGCGAGCATTTTGCCGAGCATGGCGCCGAAGCCCATAATCAGCGCCAGGCTACCGAGGGTACCGCCCACGCCGGCTTTGATGGAGCTGATAACTTTTACCAGCGGCATACCTTGCATCAGGCCGACGGCAAGTGCCACCAGAACCAATGCGATGAAGCCGTTCATTTTGAAACGGATCATCAGGAGCAGTAATAAGATGACACCGATAGCGACGATGACTAATGGCATGATTGACCTGGCCTTAAATTTGTTATGGGTAACGTCATTGTTTCAACGACAAATTTATGTTGCCCCAACTGGGAACAGAGTATTCACGGCACTATAGCTGACGACCTTCTGAATCTTTTAGTTTAGTCGGCTGAAGTCAGGTTGTTGAGTGCCCACGAGAATGATACGGGTAACATAGGCAGCTTGAGAATCACCCTGGCGGTCAAAATGTGAATAATGAGACGCAGGTCATGTTATGAGAGGGGGTGACGCAGGGGAATGTCGGCCCGGCAGATGCAGCATCGCCGGGCCAATACAGGTGGGAACTTAGTAGTAAGAGTGCTCGCCGCGCTGGTGCTCGGTAAGATCGCGCACGCCTTTCAGCTCCGGGAATTCGGTCAGCAGCTGCTTCTCGATCCCTTCTTTCAGGGTCACGTCGACCATGGAGCAGCCGTTACAGCCGCCGCCAAACTGCAGAATGGCAAGACCGTCTTCGGTGATCTCCATCAGCGAAACGCGACCACCGTGGCCAGCCAGCTGCGGGTTAATCTGCGACTGCAGCAGGTACTCAACGCGCTCCATCAGTGGGGCATCGTCGGTCACTTTGCGCATTTTGGCATTCGGCGCTTTCAGGGTTAACTGCGAACCCAACTGGTCGGTAACAAAATCGATATCCGCATCCTCAAGATACGGCGCGCTCAGCTCATCGACATAGGCCGTGAGGAGCTCAAATTTCAGGGCGGTGTCAGTTGCTTCCACAGCATCCGGTGGGCAATAAGAGACGCCGCATTCTGCGTTCGGGGTACCTGGATTTATCACGAATACGCGGATCTGGGTCCCTTCTTCCTGATTTGCCAGCAGTTTGGCAAAGTGCGCTTGTGCAGCATCGGAAATACGGATCATAGCATTGGCCTAATAGTTGACTAAAATACCTGGGTATAATACGCCCAACCTGAGGGCGCTACAAGGTTCGACACAGACACCATACCTGAACCGACGCCGCACCGCTTCGCAAAAGCAGGCGGGAGAGTTCCGCGACGGTACTGCCTGTAGTGACGACATCATCCACCAGAGCGATATGGCGTCCGGCGACCGGTAATTCAAGCGTAAAAGCGTGCTGCAGATTGCGTTTTCGCAATCTGGCGCTGAGGTGATGCTGGGTGGGTGTGGCGCGCGTTCGCCTGAGAGCGGTGGGAACATAGGGGCAGTTCAGCCAGTGAGCTAGCGGGCGACAGAGCAGGTCGCTCTGGTTAAAACCGCGCCGCCAGTGACGCCGCGACCACAGCGGCACCGACATCAGCAGATCCACACCCGGCAGCGCGCGGCTGCGCCGGGCCCGCAGCACGGCCAACAGCAGAAGCCTCGCCAGCGGCAGGGCCAGCTGGCTCTGACGAGAAAATTTCAGCTGATGCACCAACGGACTCACCGGTGGCCTATAGTCATCCACGGCCACCAGCGCCTGCCACGGCGGCGATTTGCGCAGGCAGCGTCCGCAGGGCTGGCGCGGATGGATCGCCGGCAAGCCGCACTGCGGGCAGACGCTTACCGGCGCGACTATCGCCCTTTCACATACCGAACAGACTCCCCAGTGGCTGAGCGCGAGCGGCATCTGGCATAGCCAGCACAAGCCGGGCACTGTTAGCATAGACCCCCTCCCTGTAGAAAAAAGAGAACAGTAATCGATGAACACGCTTTGGTGGCAGACCGTCGGGACAGGAAATTGTCATCTTGTGCTGCTGCACGGATGGGGGCTGAATGCCGAAGTCTGGAGTTGCATTCGCGAGGAACTCGCCTCGCAGTTTACCCTGCACCTGGTCGATCTGCCGGGGTTTGGCCGCAGCCGCGACGGTGGCGCGATGCCGCTGGCGCAAATGGCTGAACAGGTGCTGGCGCAGGCGCCGGATCGGGCGATCTGGCTGGGCTGGAGCCTGGGCGGGCTGGTGGCGAGCCAGATTGCGCTCACCCACCCGGAACGGGTGCAGGCGTTGGTGACGGTGGCATCATCTCCGTGTTTCAGCGCGCAAGGCGAGTGGCCAGGCATCAAGCCCGAGGTGCTGGGCAATTTCCAGCAGCAGTTGAGCGACGATTTTCAACGCACGGTTGAGCGCTTTCTCGCGCTTCAGACTATGGGCACCGCGTCCGCGCGTGCGGATGCTCGCACCCTGAAACAGACCGTGCTGTCGCTGCCGATGCCAGATGTCGAGGTACTGAATGGTGGGCTGGAGATCCTGAAAACGGTCGATTTACGTGCGCCGCTGGCGTCGCTGACGCTGCCACATCTGCGGCTGTACGGCGCGCTGGACGGACTGGTGCCGCGCAAGATAGTGCCACTGCTCGATGCGCTGTGGCCTCAGAGCGAGTCGCAGGTTATCGACAAGGCTGCCCACGCGCCCTTTATTTCGCATCCGGAGGCATTTTGCGCGGCGTTAACGGCGCTACGTCAACGCTTGATCTGATTGTTTTCTGTTCATCATGGAAAAAGCCGCTCTCCGCTACGATACTCTTTATGTCGTGATGGCGGTGACGCCTGCGATAAACACAATTACCAATCGATGGAGAAGATGGATATGAAACTTGTCACAGGAATTGTCGCTTCACTGGTTATTGGGTCGCTCTCTTTTGGGGCTTTTGCGGCGAAAGAGCTGCAGCGCGATGAAGCTAAAAAGATGAATCTGACGAAAGTCGGGGATGTTTCTACCTCTGACAAAACTGCGCCTATGGACGCCAAAAAAGAGCTTTCTCAGAAAGCAGACGAAATGGGCGGCACGTATTATGTGATTACCAGCGGCACCCAGAACGAAAAAGATATTCGTGCAACGGCAGAAGTGTTCAAGTAATTCATCATTGAATGCCGGGTGGCGCTTCGTCTTAGCGAAGCGCCCACCACTCTTTCAGGCAGGCTTTCCCTTCGGGGCAGCTTTTACAGCTGCCAGACAAGCAGCCGTCCGCATCCTGTTGGATCCGCTGCGCTTTACCCATCGCCTCCAGGCGTTCAAGCATGGCATCGACCAGCGCCCGCGGCGTATGCAGCACCTGGCTGAGTTGGGCGGCTTCCATCCGTCCCTGCAGTGCCAGTAAATCGCGAACCTGAATTAACGATGCCATAGTGCCTCCTAATGACAGTCGCTGGCCGGACGGTTACAACAGGCGGTTGCGTTTTTGCCGTTGGCGAGCAGATTGACATCCACCCGGCTGCGCGCCCGGCGAAGCAGGCCAATCACCACCACGTTAAACAGCACCACCGCCAGAATGCACACCAGGCTATAGCGCGGATGCTGGCTGAAATTGACCGTCTGGTAATACAGCGTCGCCAGCGAATAGGCGATATTCAGCCCCCACAGCACCGAGAAGCCCATCCAGCCGCGGCTCGATTCACGGGCAATCGCCCCCATCACCGAGATGCACGGAATGTACAGCAGAACGAAGATCAGGTAGCTGTAGGCCGCCGATGCGCTGCCAAATTTCTCGCTCATCACCCCCATCGCCCCGGTTGCCATCTCACCGTCGCCTTTGCTGGCTTCAATCGGATTGGCCAGTACGCTCAGGCTGAAGGTATCTTTCAGGCTCTGCGCGGTCTCTTCGACAGCGCTCAGGAGTTCATCGCCGAGGCTAAATTCTGCCGGGTTGAACGCTTCTTCCTGAATGTTCTCTGCGGTGTAGAGGGTGTTCAGCGTACCCACCACCACCTCTTTCGCCATCGCACCGGTAAACAGCCCGACGGCGGCCTGCCAGTTGTCTTCATGCACGCCGATCGGTTTCAGCAGCGGGGTCAGCTCGCGGCTGACCGAGGCCAGCGCCGAATCGTTGATATTGTCGACTGCCTGACCGCTCAGCGAGAAGCTGTTCAGCGCGCTGAGGAAAATACTGACAATGACGATCACTTTACCGGCGCGCAGGACAAAGCCCTTCAGGCGTTGCCAGGTCTGAATAAACAGACTTTTCAGGTGCGGGACGTGGTAAACCGGCAGCTCCATGACGAACGGAGTCGCTTCCCCGCGCATGATGGTGTGCTTGAGCATCAGTCCGGTGAGGATCGCCATCACGATGCCGAGCACATACAGCGAGAACACCGCCAGCGCGCCCTGCTGGCCAAAGAAGGCCGCCGCAAAGACGGCGAAGATGGCCAGACGCGCGCCGCAGGACATAAACGGCGCCATCATGATAGTCATCAGGCGTTCACGCGGGGCATCGAGCGTGCGGGCCCCCATTACCGATGGCACGTTACAACCGAAGCCGACAATCAGCGGGACAAAGGATTTGCCCGGCAGGCCGAGCGCCTGCATCAGGCGATCCATCACGAAGGCCGCGCGGGCCATGTAACCGGAGTCTTCGAGGAACGAGAGGAACAGGTACATCATGCCGATCTGCGGCACCAGCGGCAGCACGGTGTTGATCCCTCCGCCCAGCCCCTGAGCCAGGAAAATGGTCAGCCATTCCGGCAGATGCAGGGTGTAGCCCAACCACTGGAGCCCGTGAATAAAGATGGCCACCGAGCCGACATCAAACAGCGGCTGCAGCGCGCCGCCGATGTTGATCGCCAGCAGGAACATCAGATACATCACCAGCAGAAACACCGGCAGGCCGAGAAAACGGTTGAGGATCACGCTGTCCAGCGCCCGGGTAAAGCGGCTCGGTTCAGCGGTGAGAGCATTACTGACCACATCGCAGATCGCGGCAATGCTTTGATAGCGGGCATCGGCAATATGCAGGGCAGGATCGTCCATTTCGGCATTCAGGCGCGTCAGGGCACCCTCAAGATTTTGCGCGGCATCACCCGCGTAGGCGCGGCTGTAGATATCTCCTTCCAGCATCTGCAGGCCGAGCCAGTGGCGCTGCCTGAGCGGCATATTCTGCGCCATCTCCTGCGCCAGCCGTCCTGCTTCACGCTGCAGCGGCTGGGCATAATGCACAAGCTCCACATCGGCATTGCGGCTGTGGCGGTCAATGGCGAGCTTGAGGGCGTCGATGCCGCGCGCGCGGGTGGAGACCAGCGGCACCACCGGGCAGCCCAGGCGAGCGGAGAGGGCGTCGATGTCGATGCGGATCTGCTGTTTTTCGGCGATATCGAGCATGTTCAGCGCCACCACGCAGGGTATGCCCAGCTCCAGCAATTGCAATGTCAGATAGAGGTTGCGCTCCAGATTGGAGGCATCCACCACATTGATCAGCAGGTCGGCGTCGCCGCTCAGAATGTAGTGGCAGGCGATCTGCTCATCGAGCGAGGTCTGGGAAGAGATGGTGGTTAACGAGTAAGTGCCGGGCAGATCGACCAGCGTGACCTGATGATCGGTGGTGGCGAACTGGCCCTCTTTGCGCTCGACCGTAACGCCTGCCCAGTTTCCCACTCGCTGACGCGCGCCAGTAAGCTGATTAAATAAGGTGGTCTTGCCGGAATTTGGATTGCCAATTAAACCAATAGTTAATTTTTTCATTGTAATAGACTCGCTGCAGGAGCTGGCGTGTTATTGGGACAGGGCTTCAACTTCTATTAATGCGAGATCTTTTTTACGCAGAACCAGATTCACACGGCGGGTTTCAATATGTACCGGATCCCCCATCGGGGCGACGCGCACGACCTGAAAAGAGGAGCCGGGCAGCATCCCTAACGAGAGCAGCTTCTGGCGATAGGCCGGGCTAATTTCGTGCGTAAAGCCGGTAATTTTCCACGCACTGTCTGGAGTGAATTGCATAGCGCCTACTTAACGGAAGGTTAAATAATCAACAAGCACAATGGTAATGAGAATGGTTTGTATCATCAATATGTAATATGTAGCGGAAGGTTAACAACGCTATTAATTTGCCGGCTGATTGACTTTGCGCAATATTTTCGCGAGTTGGTCAGGTGGCATAAAAGACACATTTGTTAATGAAATGGTGTTATTCAGTTTTATATTTACTGCTAATGATTAAATAAAGAAATAATACGTGAGGAAAGGTTACGCAGAGAATGTTCCCCCTCGTGCGAGGGGGAACGACAGGATTAACGCTTCTTACCCATTGCCGCTGCCAGCGCATCCATCATGGCGCTGTTACCGGCGGATTGCGTCTCGCGTCCGCGAGGTTTGGCCGCCGGACGAGATTGCTGCTCGCGCGGGCTGCTGTTACCGCCGCCGCGACGGGCGTTGGTCTCGCCAGGCTGCTCGTCCAGACGCATGGTCAGGGCGATACGCTTGCGCTGCAGATCCACTTCCAGCACTTTGACCTTCACGATATCGCCCGCTTTCACCACGGTGTGCGGATCCTGCACGAACTTATCGGCCAGAGAAGAGATATGCACCAGACCATCCTGATGCACGCCGATATCAACGAACGCACCAAAGTTGGTGACGTTGGTGACGGCCCCCTCCAGCACCATGCCCGGCAGCAGGTCATTCATCGTCTCTACGCCTTCGGCAAACTGCGCGGTTTTGAATTCAGGACGCGGGTCGCGCCCGGGTTTCTCCAGCTCTTTGATGATGTCGGAGACCGTCGGCACACCAAATTTGTCGTCGGTGAAATCAACCGCTTTCAAGGATTTGAGCTCGCTGCTGTTGCCCATCAGCACCTTCAGCGCCTGCTGGGTAGCGGCCAGAATGCGCTCGACCACCGGATAGGCCTCCGGGTGAACGGTAGAGGCATCCAGCGGGTTGTCGCCGTGGTTGATACGCAGGAAGCCCGCGCACTGTTCGAAGGCTTTCGGCCCCAGACGGCTTACTTTCAGCAGCTGTTGGCGGTTCTGGAACTGACCGTTTTCATCACGCCAGGCCACAATGTTTTGCGCCATCATGCGGGTTAATCCGGCTACGCGGGTCAGCAGCGCCACCGAAGCGGTATTCAAATCCACCCCCACGGCGTTTACGCAGTCTTCCACCACCGCATCCAGCTTGCGCGCCAGCTGAGACTGGCTGACGTCGTGCTGATACTGGCCCACACCGATAGATTTCGGGTCGATTTTCACCAGTTCGGCCAGCGGATCCTGCAGACGACGGGCGATAGACACGGCACCACGAAGGGAGACATCCAGGTCCGGGAATTCAAGTGCGGCCAGCTCAGACGCGGAGTAAACCGACGCGCCCGCTTCGCTGACGATCACCTTCTGGGCGGTCACTTTCGGGAACTGTTTTTGCAGATCGAGGAAGAAGCGCTCGGTTTCACGTGAGGCGGTACCATTACCGATCGCCACTAGCTCAACGTTGTGCTTCTCACACAGGGCTGCAACCGCCACTGCGGCTTTGGCCGCCTGCCCGGTGTGGGGATAAATCGTATCGGTGGCGACCAGCTTGCCAGTACCATCGACTACCGCGACCTTAACGCCGGTACGCAGGCCAGGATCGAGACCCATGGTCGCGCGCAGGCCTGCCGGGGCTGCCATCAGCAGGTCGTGCAGGTTACGGGCGAAGACGTTGATCGCTTCGTCTTCGGCGCGTTCGCGCACGGTGCCCATCAGCTCGGTTTCGAGGTGCATCAGCACCTTGATGCGCCAGGTCCAGCTCACCACGCCTTTGCGCCAGCTGTCCGCCGGGGCATTGTTCAGGCGCAGGTCGAGATGTTGAGTAATGATCTGCTCGCCGTGGCTCTCTTTCGGCGGTTCGTCGAACTGCGGATCGGCATTCAGGGACAGCTGCAGCACGCCTTCGTTGCGGCCACGGAACATCGCCAGCGCGCGGTGGGACGGCGTCGTGGCGATCGGTTCGTGATGGTCGAAGTAGTCGCGGAATTTCGCCCCTTCATCCTCTTTGCCGCTGACGACGCTGGCAACAATGTGCGCATTCTTCCACAGATAATCACGCACTTTTGCCAGCAGGGCGGCGTCTTCGGCGAAGCGCTCCATCAGAATGTAGCGTGCGCCATCCAGCGCGGCTTTGGTGTCGGCCACGCCTTTATCGGCATCGATAAACTTCGCCGCTTCAGTTTCCGGGTCGTGAGAGGGTGTGTTCCACAGCCGCTCGGCCAGCGGCTCAAGGCCGGCTTCGATGGCGATTTGCCCGCGCGTGCGGCGTTTTTGCTTGTACGGCAGGTAGAGATCTTCGAGTTCGGTTTTGCTCAGCGTACCGTTGATGGCTTTTTCCAGTGCATCCGTCAGTTTGCCCTGTTCGCCGATGGATTTCAGGATCGTCTGGCGTCTGTCTTCCAGTTCACGCAGATAACCGAGGCGCGTTTCCAGATTACGCAGCTGCGTGTCATCCAGACCGCCCGTGACTTCCTTACGATAACGTGCAATAAACGGCACGGTGTTCCCTTCATCAAGCAGGCGAACGGCAGCTTCTACCTGTTCCGCCCGTGCCTGAAGTTCACCCGCAATAATGCGGCAGAGCGAATCTTTCATCATGGCTATTTCATCTTGTGGATCGAAAAATCAGGGGATAGTTATACGGACTGGCACGGCAAAATGCCAGTCGACGCGCGAGGCTCTCGGATTGTTCCGGCGGGTTATTTCACATACTCGATGGCGTTCACATACCAGGTGGCTTCGCCCGAGGGGGTATGCACCAAAGCGAGATCGCCCACTTCCTTTTTCAGCAGCGCCCGGGCCATCGGGGAGTCGATCGAGATGTAATCCTTACGACCAAAAATTTCATCGTAGCCGACAATGCGAAAGCGCTTCAGGTCGCCGTCGTCATTTTCGATCTCCACCCACGCGCCGAAGAAGACTTTGCCCTCCTGCTGCGGGGAGTAATCGACAATTTTCAGATTCTCAAGGCACTTGGTCAGATAGCGCACCCGGCGGTCAATTTCGCGCAGCCGCTTTTTGTTGTACTGGTAGTCCGCATTTTCACTGCGGTCGCCCAGACTGGCGGCCCAGGTCACTTTTTTTGTCACTTCGGGGCGCTCTTCCCGCCACAGCGTGTCCATCTCTTTCTTGAGGTTCTCGTACCCTTCGCGGGTGATCAGCGGCGTTTTCATTCTCAGGCCTTACGACTTAGGTTGCATACCTTGCGCACATTACGTATCACTTAGCTTAACAGACAGGATTAATAATGAGTTATGTGATGAATTGTACATATAAGCTCCTGTTAAATATGCTTTGTAACAATTTCGACTAGAATTTATACCAGAATTAACTGGTCGTGGACGCGCACCTTTTTACAATACGCTGTTCAAGATTATCCGAACCTTTGGGAGTACTGACAATGCAAGAGAATTATAAGATTCTGGTGGTAGATGACGACATGCGTCTGCGTGCGCTGCTCGAGCGTTATCTGACCGAGCAGGGCTTCCAGGTTCGTAGCGTGGCCAACGCCGAACAGATGGACAGGCTGCTGACCCGTGAGTCCTTCCATCTGATGGTGCTGGACCTGATGCTGCCGGGCGAAGATGGTCTCTCTATCTGCCGCCGTCTGCGCAGCCAGAGTAACCCGATGCCGATCATTATGGTGACGGCGAAAGGGGAAGAAGTTGACCGTATTGTGGGCCTCGAAATTGGCGCCGACGACTACATTCCAAAACCGTTCAACCCGCGTGAGCTGCTGGCACGTATTCGCGCTGTGCTGCGCCGTCAGGCCAATGAACTGCCTGGCGCGCCGTCCCAGGAAGAGGCCGTGATCGCCTTTGGTAAATTCAAGCTGAACCTCGGCACCCGTGAGATGTTCCGCGAAGATGAGCCT
Source organism: Silvania sp. (assembly GCF_051656365.1). Lineage (NCBI taxonomy): Bacteria > Pseudomonadati > Pseudomonadota > Gammaproteobacteria > Enterobacterales > Enterobacteriaceae > Silvania > Silvania sp. Next base: position 38,268 of record NZ_JBOGBT010000108.1, read on the forward strand.
ATGCCGCTGACGAGCGGTGAGTTCGCGGTGCTGAAAGCGTTAGTCAGCCACCCGCGTGAACCGCTTTCCCGCGATAAGCTGATGAACCTGGCCCGCGGTCGCGAATACTCCGCGATGGAGCGTTCGATCGACGTACAGATCTCCCGCCTGCGCCGCATGGTGGAAGAAGATCCGGCGCATCCGCGCTATATCCAGACCGTTTGGGGTCTGGGCTACGTGTTTGTCCCGGACGGCTCTAAAGCATGAGGCGAATGCGTTTCTCGCCGCGTAGCTCGTTTGCCCGCACCCTGTTACTGATCGTCACCCTGCTGTTTGTCAGCCTGGTGACGACGTACCTGGTGGTGCTGAACTTTGCGATCCTGCCGAGTCTCCAGCAGTTTAATAAGGTCCTGGCCTACGAAGTGCGTATGCTAATGACCGATAAACTGCAGCTGGAGGACGGTACGCAGCTGGTGGTGCCACCGGCGTTTCGCCGGGAGATTTATCGCGAGCTGGGCATATCGCTCTATTCCAACGAAGCGGCGGAAGACGCAGGACTGCGCTGGGCGCAACATTATGAATTCCTCAGCCAGCAGATGGCGCAGCAATTGGGTGGCCCGACGGAAGTGCGCGTCGAGGTCAACAAAAGCTCCCCGGTGGTCTGGCTGAAAACCTGGCTGTCACCCAATATCTGGGTGCGCGTGCCGCTGACCGAAATTCATCAGGGCGACTTCTCGCCGCTGTTCCGTTACACCCTCGCGATTATGCTGTTGGCGATAGGCGGCGCATGGCTGTTTATCCGCATCCAGAACCGACCGCTGGTCGACCTGGAGCACGCGGCGCTCCAGGTCGGTAAAGGCATTATCCCGCCGCCGCTGCGCGAGTATGGCGCATCGGAGGTACGTTCCGTGACCCGCGCCTTTAACCATATGGCCGCCGGGGTGAAGCAGCTGGCCGACGATCGCACCCTGCTGATGGCCGGGGTCAGTCACGACCTGCGCACGCCCCTGACCCGTATTCGCCTAGCGACGGAGATGATGGGCGAAGAGGACGGGTATCTGGCGGAGTCCATCAACAAGGACATCGAAGAGTGCAATGCGATTATCGAGCAGTTCATCGACTACCTGCGCACCGGTCAGGAGATGCCGATGGAGATGGCGGATCTGAACGGCGTGCTGGGTGAAGTGGTGGCGGCCGAGAGTGGTTACGAACGCGAAATCGAAACTGACCTGCTGCCGGGCGAAATCCAGGTGCGGATGCACCCGCTGTCGATCAAGCGTGCGGTGGCGAATATGGTGGTGAACGCCGCCCGCTACGGCAATGGTTGGATCAAGGTTAGCAGCGGCTCGGAACTGAATCGTGCCTGGTTCCAGGTTGAAGACGACGGTCCGGGGATCAAACCGGAGCAGCGTAAACATCTGTTCCAGCCGTTTGTTCGTGGAGACAGCGCGCGCAGCACCAGCGGCACAGGCTTAGGTCTGGCGATTGTTCAGCGTATTGTGGATAACCATAATGGGCTGTTGGAGATTGGCACCAGCGAGCGGGGAGGATTGAGCATCCGCGCATGGCTCCCGGTGCCGTTTACGCGTGGACAGCAGGTGAAAGAGAGTTAACAAGCAGGCAATACGTGTGGCCTGATGCCCTCATCCCAACCCTCTCCCACCGGGAGAGGGCACAAAAATCAAAAACGGCAACCTGGTTGCCGTTTTGCTTTTACCTTGGTCCTGCACTCACCAACGCCGCACCTGCTGGCGTATCGGTGTACTTCTCAAAGTTTTCCACAAACAGCTTCGCAAGCTGCGCGGCTTTTTCCTGCCACTGTTCCGGGGAGCCGTAGGTATTGCGTGGATCGAGGATATGCGTATCCACCCCAGGCAATGTCGTTGGGATCGCCAGGTCGAACATCGGCAGGGTGAAGGTTTCCGCCTCATCCAGCGAACCATCCAGAATGGCATCAATAATGGCGCGCGTATTTTTAATCGAGATACGTTTGCCGGTGCCGTTCCAGCCGGTGTTGACCAGATACGCCTGCGCGCCCGCGGCCTGCATGCGTTTCACCAGCACTTCTGCGTACTGCGTTGGATGCAGCGACAGGAAGGCTGCGCCGAAGCAGGCGGAGAAGGTCGGGGTAGGCTCCGTCACGCCGCGCTCGGTACCGGCCAGTTTGGCGGTAAAACCAGACAGGAAGTGATACTGGGTCTGGCTGGCGGTCAGTCGGGAGACCGGTGGCAACACGCCAAACGCATCGGCAGTGAGGAAAATCACTTTAGTGGCGTGGCCTGCTTTCGATACCGGCTTCACGATATTATCGATGTGATAGATCGGGTAACTGACGCGGGTATTTTCGGTTTTTGACGCATCGTCAAAATCAACGCTGCCGTCTGCACGCACCGTGACGTTTTCCAGCAGCGCATCGCGACGAATCGCCTGATAGATATCCGGCTCGGCCTGCGCCGACAGACGAATAGTCTTGGCGTAGCAGCCGCCTTCGAAGTTAAACACGCCGTCGTCGTCCCAGCCGTGCTCATCGTCGCCAATCAGGCGGCGTTTCGGGTCGGTGGAGAGGGTGGTTTTGCCAGTGCCGGACAGGCCGAAGAACACCGCCACGTCCTCTTTCTCGCCGACGTTCGCCGAGCAGTGCATGGAGGCAATGCCCTGCAGCGGCAGCAGGTAGTTCATGACCGAGAACATCCCTTTCTTCATTTCGCCGCCGTACCAGGTTCCGCCGATCAGCTGGATACGTTCCGTCAGGTTAAAGGCGACAAAGTTTTCGGAGTTCAGGCCCTGCTCTTTCCAGTTCGGGTTGGTGCACTTCGCGCCGTTCATCACGATAAAGTCAGGCTCGAAGCTTTGCAGCTCTTCATCGGTTGGGCGAATAAACATGTTCTTCACAAAATGCGCCTGCCAGGCGACTTCGGTGATGAAGCGAACGGAAAGGCGGGTATCGGCGTTGGCGCCGCAGAAAGCATCAATGATGAACAGACGCTTACCGGAAAGTTGTTGGGTGACGAGGGTTTTCAGATGTTGCCAGGTTTGTGGGGAGATCGCTTTGTTGTCGTTCTTCCCTTTGCCGTTGTCCGCCCACCACAGGGTGTCGCGGGTGGTGTCGTCACGGACGATGTATTTATCCTTCGGCGAACGGCCGGTAAAGATACCGGTGTCTACAGCGATTGCGCCCGTGTTCGTCAATATACCGCGCTCGTATCCTTCCAGTGCTGGATTGAGCTCCTCCTGATACAGCGTAGCGTAATCGGGGTTATAGACGATGTCATGAGCGTCGTTGATACCATAAGCCTTGAGATCTTGCGGGGTTAAACCATTAACACGCATATCACTGCTCCTTAGCCAATATATACTGCCTAAAATTGTAGGGTTTTTCTTCGAATGTTAACCGCGACGGGGCTCATAGATTTGCGTATCTGGACAAAAACCCTTGTATAACGGAAAACTCTGTGACTCCTGTCACTCGCGGAACAGATTATGGCAGGATTCAATTTTGGGTTGGGGAAAATGTTCTTAAAAGGTTAATGGCTGGTAAATTAAACCGTGGGAATGTGAGTGTAAGCGCATACATGTAAGAAAATTACGAAACCCTTACAACACTGATAACGATTCAGCAGCTACGGGAAAATCATTAATAAAATGAAAGAGTAGGCGGGCGGGGGAAAGGTCAACTGCCCTGGCATGAGGGCAGTTAACGGTGCAGCTTAGTGAACCTGCGGATCGGCCGGAGAGGCGTTATTGCGGATCTCGGCGATATCCATCGCGTTGAACACGTAATGGGAGTTGCAGTAGTCGCAGTGCATGTCGATCTCGCCTTCTTCGGCCATGATGCTGTCGATCTCTTCATCTGGCAGGGTTTTCAGCGCGCCTGCGCAGCGCTCGCGGGAACAGGTGCACTTGAACTCCACGTCCTGCGGATCGTAAAGCGTCACTTCTTCTTCGTGATACAGACGCCACAGCACGTCGTTCGCCGGTAAGGTGAACAGCTCTTCCGCTTTGATGGTCTCGGTCAGCGTTGCCAGGTGGTCGAAGTCATCGCCTTGGGCGTTCTGTGCTGGCAGCACCTGCAGCAGCATTCCGCCTGCGGCCAGCTGACCGTCCACTTCGCCGGTGCGGATAAACAGGCGGGTCGGCAGCTGTTCAGAACGCAGGAAGTAATCCTCCAGGCAGGACGCCAGGTTGTCGCCTTCCAGACCCACCACGCCTTGATAACGCTCGCCTTCTTCCGGGGTGATGGTGATCACCAGGAAGCCGTTACCGACCAGCGTTTTCAGGTCTGCACCTTCCGGGATCTCGCCCTGCACGCGCGCCACGCCGCGCATCTGCTGCTGGTTATTGCCGTTAATCACTGCCAGAGTCATCGGGCCATCACCCTGCAATTGCACGGTGATATCGCCTGCGAATTTCAGCGTTGCAGTCAGCAGGCTGGTGGCAACCAGCAACTCACCCAACACGGTTTTGACCGGCTGCGGGTAGTTGTGGTTTTCCAGGATCTGTTTCCAGGTTTCGGATACCGTCACCAGCTCGCCGCGCACGGCAAATTGTTCAAACAGATAGCGGTGTAATTGGTCGTGTTGGGCCATAGTCATCTCTCGTTCAGCAAGAATCATTCATTCTCGCCATATTTAAATTTAATCAGGTTGCGACGCTCTTTCTTATCCGGTCGCCTGTCGGGATGCGGCATGGTCAGGGCATTCAGCTTGCGCGCCTGCGCCACTTTCTCGCGCTTCTCAACGCTTTCTGCCGTCTCTTCATACAGCGTGCTGGCTTCCGTGGCCGGGCGACGTTGTTCCGTGACGTTTTTGACGATCACCGTCCGTTCGTCGTTTCCCTGACGCAGGGTCAGGGTGGCATTCAGCTCCACGAGTTTGCTCGGTTTGCTGCGCTGCCCGTTGTAATGCACTTTGCCGCCTTCAACCATTTCCCGGGCGAGGGCGCGCGTTTTGTAAAAGCGTGCAGCCCACAGCCATTTATCCAGTCTTACCCCTTCGGAGGGCTTCTCTTTCATGGCTTCTCCTTGGTCAGGGAGGGGATCATCCGGCGGTAGTCGTTCATTCCCGGATGGCGCAGATAGCTTTTGTCAGCCAGGCCAGAATCAGGATTGGTCACGCCCAGGCAGTAACGAATGCCGAATGTTGCCGCCGCATCCAGAATGGGTTCGCTGTCATCAATGAACAGCGTCCGTTCCGGCTGCAGGCCGGTCTCTTCTGCCACCGCTTGCCACAGTCGCTGATCCTCTTTCGGATAACCAAATGTGTGGGTGGAAAGTAATAAATCAAGGTGTGAGGCCAGACCGGTATGTTCCAGCTTCACCGCCAGGTTATGCGGATGCGCGTTGGTCAGCAGAATGCGGCGCTTGCCGCTCGCCTGCAGCGCGTCCAGGAATGGCACCGTATCTTCACGCAGCACCGCGCGCGGCCCCTGCGCGGTGGTCATGGCGCAAATATCCAGACCGAGGCGCTCGCTCCAGTAATCCAGGCAGTACCAGTTTAGCGTATGTTGTACGGCGCTATATTGCTGGCGGATGAATTCCTGCGCTTGTGCCGGGGAGATCCCCTGCTGCTCGCCATAGGTTTCAGGCACCAGTTTTTGCCAGAAGTAGTTATCAAACGCGAGATCGAGCAGCGTGCCGTCCATATCCAGCAGGACGGTATCGACGTCCTGCCAGGCGATATCAAGATGCATGGGGGAAAACTCCAGCCAGAAGAAACGTGCGCGACAGGGTAGCATACCTTGCCGCGCGGGGGCGTTATCCGATCAGGCTTTCAGGCGTGGGGATAAGCTTCGGGTTGAGGCAACTTTCGTAATATTGCTGGATATCGGCCAGCCGGGTGCGCGAGCGCTGGTAGCGGCGCAGCGCCATAAAACCGTTCCAGATAATGCTGATTAGCATCGCCAGTATCAGCAGCGAGGTGCCAATGTAGCGCCAGAGCCCGGCGCTGTCCGGCATGCTGTGCAGATCGATATGGCGGGTGCCGTTAGCGTCGGTAAAGATGCCGGTGACGATCCCTTCGGCGCTGAACGGCGTGCGCATCAGCATCTGTGCCAGGCGCTGAAACTCGCCCCACTGTTCCTGGGCCGGATAGTCATACAGCGCCACCGGTGGGTAGGGCTGATCGACCAGATCGCTGCCTTCATCGCTGACGATAATAAAGCCGCCAGGAGCCGGGCTGTTAATCGCCTGCGCCGCGCGGGAGGTTTCGCGGATGACGAATGGCGCGGTGGAGGTGGCGACCAGGTTTTCCAGCGACTCGGCGCTGACCGGACGCAGCAGCACGTTCACGCCGTCGAGGCGACCGGCATCGGCGCGTTTAACCAGCGCCTCCCAGTCTTTGCTGTTACCGAGGTTAACCAGCGCGTTTTTCAGCCTGACGCACTCATCTTTATCCGCACACAGGTCCTGGGTTTTCATCACGATGTCGCCAAAATCATCCAGCAGCACCATCCCCGATTTCTGAATGGCAGAGCGTAATGCCGGGCTGACGCGTGAATTATCTTCCGGCTTAGGGTGCAGCTGGCTCGACAGAGCCTGCTTCAGGGCTGTGGCTTTAGTGACAATATCGGATTCCGGCAACGGCAGCGGGGGCGCGTCATTCCAGATCACCTGCGAACAGTCGAACGGCGTAAAGGGCGAATTCTGGCGGGTGTTCCAGGTGCTCTGCGCCAGAATACTACACATCCCGGTACCGTTCAGATGCAGCGTATCGCCAATGCGCACCCCGGCGGTTTCCAGCTCGCTGACGCTGGTGGCCTCGATGGTTTGCGCGCCTTTTATCCACGACAGGGTAAATTTGATAGGCATATCCAGCGGGACGAGGAAAACCAACATCGCCAGCACCACCGCGCTGCCCGCAGCAATGACCGTACTGCGCAGCCAGTGCTGAAGCGGGAAGTTTTTTACCTCATCGTGCAGGGATAAGAAACGCCCCTGGCGCACGACATGGCGGTCCAGGTAGATATCAATATCGGTTTTTTGCCCTAAATCCTGAGCCAGCCATGGCTGCCAGTGGCGCGGGTAGATCAGGTCAATAATGCCCAGCGAGATATTGTTGACGTGGTCCTGATCGTTTTCACCAAACAGACCCCAGCGTTTTGGCGTGCCGCGCAGGCAATGGATCTCGCGCAGTGAATTTTTAGCCGGTGCGGCGAACAATCCCCACAGCCCCGCCGCCAGCAGCAGCACTGCACCGCCGCCCAGCCACCAGGCAAACACGTCCGGGCTTATCAGGCAGAAGAAGAACAGCAGGAACGAGACCACAATCAGCAGCGCTTCACGAATGCCGTCCGGGCGGCTGAGGGCGTACTCTTCGTGCGTCTCCTGACGAATATTCAGTAGCTCAATCTGCTCGGTCTCTTCACCGCGAATCGACGCCTGAGTGGAGCTGACGTGTTCCAGCGCAAAGTGCGGCGCTTCCAGCATATACTCCGCGATGGAGTGACCATTCAGGGCAATTACCAGCGGGATGGAGTCGGTGTGGATCAGCTCAACGCTGTTTTCATCATTGATGTACTGTTCCCAGAACGGCGGCAGGTGTACCTCGACGGAATCGAGGTAATAACGCCACTTATTGGGATCGTCGGTGGTAATGCCGTAGCGGGTAATCGAGCGCGTCAGGCACATCACATTATTGCTCTGGGCATTCAACTTTAACGAGATCGGCGCTGCGCTGGCACCTGTTGCAGGCGTCAGCTGGATGCGATTGAATGACTCAAGATATTGCTCAATAGCGCTGCGTTCTTCCGCGCTGAGTTTGCGCGTGCTCGCACCGGCAAAGGCATTAAGAAAGGGCAACCGATAACGATGTTGTGCCCGACGCCGGAAAAACCACCCTGCAATCAGCGCGCAGGCCAGCATAGCAGCGATAAAAATCAAAATGGTGCTCATGCTTTCCCCATCTTACGTGTCTTACAGGTGTAGTCAGTAGCACCTTTTACAATGAATGCGTGTCTATGGTTGGCTATCGGCATGTAAGGCGTTGAACTTGAGCAATTTGAAGCGCATCCCAGTGAGTGCTGATAGTAGCAAAGGCAACCGTAACGAGATATCAGCAAATTCCTGGAATTATTTCAACCTATTGACTTTTTACTTGAAATGAGGAATGAATCTGCGTAGGTTGCATAAATGTAAATAAACAACGATTGACATTGCCGAAACCGTGCGGCCTGTCGCACAATGAACCCAGTTCACCCAGCAAAGACCCGTCAATATGAGCAAACCCTTACAAAAACCCACCATTCTGAATGTTGAAACTGTCGCCAAATCGCGCCTGTTTAATGTTGAAAGCGTGGACCTGGAGTTCAGTAACGGCGTGCGTCGTGTATATGAACGTATGCGCCCGTCCACGCGCGAAGCGGTGATGATCGTGCCTATCGTCGACGAACATCTGATTCTGATCCGCGAATATGCCGTCGGAACCGAATCCTATGAGCTGGGGTTTTCCAAAGGGCTCATCGATCCGGGGGAGTCAGTGTTTGAAGCGGCGAACCGTGAACTGAAAGAAGAAGTCGGGTTTGGCGCGAAAGAACTCACCTTCCTGAAAAAGCTCAGCATAGCGCCGTCCTATTTTTCCAGCAAAATGAATATCGTGCTGGCGGAAGATCTCTATCCAGAATCGCTGGAAGGGGATGAGCCGGAGCCGCTGCCGCAGGTACGCTGGCCGTTGGCGCATTTGATGGATCTGCTCGAAGAGCCTGACTTTAATGAAGCCCGTAACGTGAGCGCGCTGTTTCTGGTGCGAGAGTGGCTGAAAGGGCAGGGACGTCTGTAGCACAATGCCGCCCTCTCCATCGGGAGAGGGCGAGAGCACCGTTAAAATAGCTCGTGTGTTTCACCATTATCAATCAGCGTTGTTCCCACCTCATGCACCGCCTGCTGCGTTGGCTGCGTGCCTTCGATGAAAAACTCTGCCCGACTGTTGCCACCGCTGGCTAACTGACCGGTGCTGCGATCGATATTGATTGTCACCACGCCCGGCGGTGGGGTCAGCGGTTGTTCCGGCACGCCGTCGAGGATCACTTTCATAAAGGCATCCCATGCCGGCTGGGCGCTCTTGGCACCGCCTTCGTAACCGGAGATCTGATCTTTGATGGCCCCGGAGGCGGAGGTGCGGCCTAAATCACGGCGGTGATCGTCAAAGCCGATCCACACCGAGGTGACTGCACCCGGGCCGTAGCCAGAGAACCACGCATCTTTCGAGCTGTTGGTGGTACCTGTTTTACCGCCGATATCCTGGCGCTGCAAATCGCGACCCGCACGCCAGCCGGTGCCCTGCCAGCCCGGCTCACCGAAGATATTGGTGTTCAGGGCGCTCTTAATCAGGAAGGCAAGCGGGGTGTTAATCACATGCGGGGCATATTCCTGCGCACCGGTCTGGGAGACCAGCGCCTGGTTCGCCTGCTCAAGCTGCGGCATCGGCACGGCTGAATTTTGCTGTTCCTGCGAAATAGCCACATCTTCCATATCCTGGTTATTCAGCGCTTGTGATTTTGGCGTATCACCATAAATCACCGGAATATCACACTCTGCGCAGGCCACTTTCGGCCTCGCGTCAAATATTACGCCGCCCTGATCGGTCTCGATTTTGCTGATGAAGAACGGATCGACCAGGAAACCGCCGTTCGCCATCACCGCATAGCCGCGCGCGACCTGCAGCGGCGTGAAGGAGGCAGAGCCCAGCGCCAGCGATTCAGTATGCACAATGTTTTGTGCCGGGAAGCCAAAGCGCTGCAAATACTCGGCCGCGTAATCGACGCCCATGGCGCGCATGGCGCGAACCATCACTACGTTCTTCGACTGACCCAGACCCTGACGCAGACGAATCGGCCCGGCATACTCCGGCGGTGAGTTTTTTGGACGCCAGTCGGAACCCGCACCGGCATCCCAGCGGGAGATTGGCACGTCATTGAGGATACTGGCGAGCGTCAGCCCTTTATCCATCGCCGCGGTGTAGAGGAACGGTTTGATATTGGAACCGACCTGGCGCAGCGCCTGGGTGGCGCGGTTAAATTTGCTCTGGTTAAAGTCGAAACCGCCCACCAGCGCCAGCACCGCGCCGTTGTGCGGATCGATGGATACCAGCGCCGAGTTAACGTCCGGGATCTGTCCCAGCCACCAGGCGTCGTTGACCTGACGAACCCAGATTTGTTGGCCGGCCTGGACCGCATCGGTCACTTTGCGTGGTGTCGCGCCCTGCTGCGTATCGGAACGATATGGACGGGCCCAGCGGATCCCTTCCATGCGCAGCGACACCGAGGTGCCGTCGGCGAGCATCGCCGTAGCTTCCTGCGGATCGGTGCGGGTGACCACGGCTGCCACAAAGGGTCCGTACCCCGGCAGCGGTTTCAGGGTGTCGGTAATTTTTTTGCTGTCCCAGGCGGATTCACCCACTTTCCACAGCACATTGGACGGGCCGCGGTAACCGTGGCGCATATCGTAATCAATGACGTTATTACGCACCGCCTGCTGGGCGCCCTGCTGTACATTGCGGCTGATGGTGGTGTAGATGCGATAACCATCTTCGTAGGCCAGCTCGCCGTAGCGGGAAAACATCTCCTGGCGCACCATCTCGCTCAGATAGGGTGCGGAGAAGGCAATTTCCGGTGCATGGTAATTGGCGTCAATCACATCACTGCGCGCCTGATCGTACTGGGACTGGCTGATATAGCCTTCGCTTAACATACGCGACAGCACCACGTTACGGCGTGAGGTGGCGCGATCCAGCGAGTAGAGCGGGTTGAAGGTGGAAGGTGCCTTCGGCAGACCGGCGATGGTGGCGATTTCGCTCAGGGTCAGCTGATCCACCGATTTACCAAAATAGACCTGTGCCGCAGCCCCCACGCCATACGCACGGTAGCCCAGATAGATCTTGTTGAGGTAAAGCTCGAGGATCTCGTCTTTGTTCAGCAGTTGCTCAATACGGATTGCGAGGAACACTTCCTTGACCTTACGCATCAGCGTTTTTTCCGGGCTCAGGAAGAAGTTACGTGCCAGCTGCTGGGTGATTGTACTTGCCCCTTGAGAGGCGTGACCAGAGAACATCGCCACGCTGGCGGCACGGAAAATCCCCACCGGGTCGACGCCGTGGTGCTCGTAAAAGCGGCTGTCTTCCGTGGCGATAAATGCTTTCACCATTTCAGGTGGGATTTGGTTAAGGGTCAGCGGGATACGACGCTTTTCACCGTACTGGGCGATGAGCTCGCCATCAGCGCTGTAAACCTGCATTGGGATCTGGAGTCGAACATCACGAAGTGTGGCGACATCAGGTAGCTGCGGCTCAATATATTTGTACAAACCAAAAATCGAGCCTGCTCCAAGCAGAATGCAACAGACTGCAAGGATCAATAAATACTTTACGAACTTCACTGAGGATTTCCCATTTAGTTTGAACTGGGCAGTTTATAAACAATTGCGCGGTAGTATAAAGGCAAGCCTGAATCATTGATAGAGCCGTCATCCCCAGCGACGATAAGGAGATCGTGAAACATGGCGTTTAAAACATGGCATACAGGCGTTCATATTCAACAGGATAAGATTCTGGCCGTCGCGCTGGTACGTGAAAAAGCGGGGTGGAGTCTGCGCCGCTGGTGGCAGCTTCCGCTGGCGGTGGGTACCGTTTGCGAGGGGCAAATTCTTAAGCCTGAACAACTGACTGCGACACTGAGTGAATGGCGGCAGATGTTGCCCCACTACCACCGAATATACCTCGCCTTTCCGGCGTCCCGCACTATTCAACGGACACTCCCCCGTCCGGCAATGACCCTGCGCGACAGCGAACAGGTTGCCTGGATCACCTCGGCGATGAGCCGTGAACTCGACATGGCTCCCGATGCGCTGCGTTTCGACTACGCAGAAGATACCTTCAGCCAGACGTTTCGCGTGACCGCTGCGCAGAATAAAGAGATTTCAACTCTGCTGGAGCTGGCCCGTGAGCTGCGTTTGCAGCTGGCAGCAATTGCCCCCGATGCCGGGGCGCTGGCGCATTTTCTCCCCTTTCTGACGGCGCCGGCCCAGTGTATCGCCTGGCGCGATAAGGACCAGTGGCTGTGGGCGATGCGCCATCAGTGGGGCAGACGCGAGCTGGCCGATGCGCCCGACGTAGAGCATCTGGCCGCACTGCTGGCGCTGCAGGTCGAAGAGATTGTCTGTTGTGAGGCGGGCCGCTTCGATCCCTGGAGCATCCTCAACCGCAGCCAGCCGCCTTTGCCTGAGCATGGAGCTGACTTCAGCGTCGCGCTGGCGCTGGCGATGGGAGACACATTCGCATGAGAACCGCCAATTTTCTGCCGTGGCGTCAGCGGCAAAAACGCGGCTGCCTGCGCTTCTGGGGGCTGCTGTTTGCGGGCTCGCTGCTGCTGGCTTTGCTGCTCTTCGTCGGCGGTCGGGTCAGTTCGCACCTGACGTTGCGCACAGCAGGGCTATGGCAGGCCAGCGATCGGGTGCTGCATCAGGCGCTTGAACAACGTCATAAGCAGGCGACGGCGTTACTTGCCCAGCGTCAGCAACAACAGCGCTGGGCACAGCAAAAAGCCACTACCCAGGCCTGGGAGCCCACGCTAATCGCCTTAAGCGGCGCGATACCGGATCGGGCATGGCTGGCAACGCTGCGCTTTCAACAGTCCACCCTCCATCTGCAGGGGTATGCTGCCACGCTCCCTGCGGTTGAGGCATTCGAGACGGCGCTGCGCCAGTTCCCGGGCTTTACGCTCGGTGCGCCGGGCGAGATGCGCCAGGATGCGCAGGGGCGCTGGCAGTTTGCTTATTCGCTTACCCGCAAGGAGCTGACCGATGCGGATCCATCCTGACAGCTGGTGGGCAATGACCCCACGCTGGCGCTGCCTGGGCTGGATCCTGAGCTCGGCTCTGCTGCTGCTCGGCGTGCCAGGTACGCAGATGCGTGAGCGGGATCGGCAGACTGCGGTATTTCAGGCGCAGCGTGTGCAGGATGCGGACGCCAACGCTCGGCTATGGGCGTCGGTGCGTAAGCTCACCCCAGCCGCTGAACCCGTCTCCGCTGACATGGTTCGGCCTTTTTCACCGCTGGAATTTGATGCGCCTGAGCTGCGTCTGGTTCGCTGGCAGCCCGGTAACGCAGGCGGGGAGCTGGTGGTTGAAGCCACCTGGGCGCAGATTCCTGCGCTCTTTGTCACCCTCGCACAGCGCGATGTGGCAGTGGGGCGTTTTAGCATCCAGCCAGAGCGAGAAACCCTCCAGATAGTAATGCAGCTGGAGCGACAGGATGCAGGGTAAACAGGGCTGGCTGTTACTACTGCTGCCGCTGCTTCTCGGGATGCGCGATCCGTTTAAGGTGCCGGAATCGCGCTGTCCCGATGCCGCGCTGAGCCAGTGGCAGTATGTCGGGATAGTTATGGGGCCGGTCCCGGTTGGCATTGTCAGGGACGAACAGGCGCGCTGGCTGCGTGTACGCCACGGTGAAACGCTGCCGACGGGCGGGCGCGTGACGGCGCTGAATGAACAGGAGCTGGTCATCGACACGCTCGGGAAATGTGAACCGCCGTTATGGCGATGGCAACGACAAGGAACGAAACAACATGAAGACAGGGATCGTCACACTGCTGCTCCTCGCCAGCCAAACGCTGGCGGCATCTCCCGCAGCCGTGACGCTGGTGGTCGATGATGTGCCGGTTGCCCAGCTTCTGCAGGCGCTGGCGGAGCAGGAGAACCGCAACATGATTATTGCCCCGGACGTCAGCGGCAGTGTCTCCCTGCGCCTGACGCGCGTCCCCTGGCAACAGGCGCTACGGACGGTCGTAACCAGTGCGGGGCTAACCATGCGCCAGCAGGAGGGGATTTTTTATATCCACACTGCCGCCTGGCAACAGCAGCAGCAGGTTCAGAAGGAAGCCGAGAAGGCTAAAAGGCAGCTCAACGCCCCGCTGGAGGCACGCAGCTTTCCTTTTTCTTATGCCGATGCCGGGGATTTGCTGCCCGCCGCAGAAAAGCTTCTGAGTCCGAAGGGCAGCCTGGCGGTGGACAAACGCACCAACTGACTGTTGGTGCGCGACAGCCGGGCGGCGCTGGATGCACTGGAGCATTGGGTGGCGCAGATGGATTTACCTGTCGCTCAAGTGGAGCTGGCCGCGCATATCGTCACCATGAGTGAGAAAAGCCTGCGCGAGCTGGGGGTGAAGTGGAATCTGGCGCAGGCGGACAACCCCGGCAGCCCGGGGCAGGTGACCACACTGAGCAGCAATCTTGCGGTGAGCAATGCCACCACGCAGATCGGGTTTAATATTGGCCGCATCAATGGCCGCTTGCTGGATCTCGAGCTTTCGGCGCTGGAGCAAAAGCAGCAGGTCGATATCATCGCCAGCCCGCGGCTGTTGGCATCACATATGCAGCCTGCCAGCATTAAGCAGGGCACGGAAATCCCTTACCAGGTCTCCAGCGGTGAAAGCGGCGCCACATCGGTGGAGTTTAAAGAGGCGGTGCTAGGGATGGAAGTGACGCCGGTGGTGCTGGACAAGGGGCGCGTACGCCTGAAGCTGCGGATCAGCGAGAACACTCCGGGTGAAGTCCTGAAACAGGCCGATGGTGAAACCATGGCGATTGATAAGCAGGAAATCGAGACCCAGGTCGAGGTCAAAAGTGGTGAAACGCTGGCTTTAGGCGGTATTTTTTCTCAGAAGCACAAAACTAAAAATGAAAGTGTACCAGGATTAAGTCGCCTCCCCCTGCTGGGGCAGCTGTTCCGCCATCAGGGTAAAGATAACGAGCGCCGCGAGCTGGTGGTTTTTATCACCCCTCGTCTGGTTGCTACGCCATAAGGTGCACAATCCCTTACGTGATTTTGCATTCAGTTTGTTGCAGATGTTTGACGTGAGGCATGAATTAGCATACAAGGAGTACCGATTTGAGAATCAGCTTACGCAATCTTGCACCCTGAATGTCTTAAGCGGCAGGTCTGGTGATTTAATCTATTGCCAAACAAGCCGGAGTGCTGAGATAATTTTTAGTCTGACTCTCGCTCTATCGCATATGAGGTTTCAGTTCATGTCCTGTTCGCCAGGTATCGGCGAAGCGGGTTTACCATTAACGAATAGTCTTAGTAGTACCGAAAAAATGGCAGAGAAACGCAATATCTTTCTGGTTGGGCCTATGGGTGCCGGCAAAAGCACTATTGGGCGTCAGTTAGCTCAACAACTCAATATGGAATTTTACGATTCTGATCAAGAGATTGAGAAACGAACCGGAGCTGATGTGGGCTGGGTCTTCGATGTAGAAGGCGAAGAGGGTTTCCGTGACCGAGAAGAAAAAGTCATTAATGAACTTACGGAAAAACAGGGCATTGTGCTGGCGACTGGCGGCGGCTCTGTAAAATCTCGCGAAACTCGCAACCGTCTCTCCGCCCGCGGTGTGGTGGTCTATCTCGAAACGACCATCGAAAAACAGCTGGCGCGTACGCAGCGTGATAAGAAACGCCCGTTGCTGCAGGTTGAGACGCCTCCACGTGAAGTTCTGGAAGCCCTGGCTGGGGAACGCAATCCGCTGTACGAAGAGATTGCTGACGTCACCATTCGCACCGATGACCAGAGCGCTAAAGTGGTCGCAAACCAGATTATTAATATGCTGGAAAGCAACTGATTCTGGCTTTATATACACTCGCCTGCGGGTAAAAGCATTTAAGGTGGATGTCGCGTTATGGAGAGGATTACAGTTACTCTCGGGGAACGGAGTTACCCTATCACTATCGCGGCTGGTTTGTTTAACGACCCAGCTTCCTTCTTACCACTGAAAGCGGGTGATCAGGCAATGCTGGTCACCAATGAGACGTTGGCTCCGCTTTATCTCGACAAAGTGCGTCAGCAGCTTGAACAGGCTGGCGTGAAGGTCGACAGTGTGATTCTGCCTGATGGCGAGCAGTATAAAAGCCTGACGGTACTGGATACCGTCTTTACCGCATTACTGCAAAAACCGCACGGTCGCGACACTACACTGCTTGCCTTAGGCGGCGGTGTTGTCGGCGATCTTACGGGTTTTGCGGCAGCAAGCTATCAACGTGGCGTGCGCTTTATTCAGATCCCAACCACGCTGTTGTCGCAGGTCGACTCTTCTGTTGGCGGCAAAACCGCCGTCAATCATCCGCTGGGTAAAAACATGATAGGCGCCTTCTACCAGCCCGCTTCGGTGGTGGTGGATCTCGACTGTCTGAAAACGTTGCCTCAGCGCGAGCTGGCCTCTGGCCTGGCGGAAGTGATCAAATACGGCATTATTCTGGATGGCGAGTTCTTTAGCTGGCTTGAAGAGAATATGGATGCCCTGTTGCGTCTTGATGGTCAGGCGATGGCGTACTGTATTCGCCGTTGCTGTGAGCTGAAAGCCGAAGTCGTTGCTGCAGACGAGCGCGAAACCGGCTTACGTGCTTTACTGAATCTTGGGCATACCTACGGCCACGCCATTGAAGCCGAAATGGGCTACGGCAACTGGCTGCACGGTGAAGCTGTCGCGGCGGGCATGGTGATGGCCGCGCGCACCGCGGAGCGCCTGGGTCAGTTCACACCGGCTGAGACGCAGCGCATTATCACGCTGCTTGAACGCGCCGGGTTACCGGTGACCGGGCCGCGCGAAATGTCAGCGCAAGCCTATTTGCCGCATATGTTGCGCGATAAAAAAGTATTGGCAGGCGAGATGCGACTGGTGCTCCCGCTTGCAGTAGGTAAGAGTGAAGTCCGTAGCGGTGTCCCGCACGACGTCGTTCTTGGCGCTATTGCTGATTGCCAGCAAGCGTAAAAATTAGAAAGGTCTGGCTGCGATAAAACGTAGCCATTTTGCTTCAGGTGAAATGCAAAGTCGTAGGCATAAGCCTTTGAGTGGGGTGTTAAATGGATGAATTCAAACCAGAAGACGAGCTGAAACCCGATCCCAGCGATCGTCGTACTGGTGGTCGTACTCGTCAGTCTTCTGAACGTGATAACGAACCGCAAATCAACTTTGATGAAGTTGATCTGGATACCGATGACCAGCGTCCATCGCGTAGCCGCCCTGTTCGTGAAGAGCGTGTTGAACGTGAAGAAGATGATTATGCGTCCGATGAGGAGTTAGTGGACGAAGAGGCCGTTGAGCGTCGCCCACGTAAGCGTAAAGCCGTTGCGGCGAAGCCCGCCTCGCGTCAGTACATCATGATGGGTCTCGGCATACTGGTGCTGCTGTTGCTGATTATCGGCATCGGCTCCGCCCTTAAAGCGCCGTCAGCCCCAACCGAGCAAACGGCGTCCGCTGAGAAGAGCATCAATCTTTCCGGTGATACTGCCGATCAGGCCAATGGCAGCACTCAGCCTGCGCCAGGCACCACGTCTGCAGAAAATACCGCCGGAAATACCCAGCAGGAGATTTCTCTGCCGCCTGTGGCGTCGACGCCGACTCAGGGCCAGGCACCCGCGACTCCGCAGGGCCAGCAGCGCGTTGAAGTTCAGGGCGACCTGAACAATGCCCTGACCCAGCCGCAGAATCAGGAACAGGTGAATAACGTGGTGGTGAACTCCACGCTGCCAACCGAGCCTGCGACCGTTGCGCCAATTCGTGGTGCTGCCAGCCAGCAGCATGCAGCGACCGCAACAGAGTCTACGCCGCGTCAGACCAAACCGGCCGCCACTCAGGAACGCAAGCAGGCGGTTATTGAGCCGAAGCGTGAAGTGAAACCGCAGCCGGTCGCGAAAGCGGAAGAGCCAAAAGCGGTTGCTCAGCCGAAACACACAGAAACCGTGACTCGCGTACCGGCCACGGCGCCTGCTACAACGGCAACGGCACCTAAAGCGACAGCGACGACAGCGCCAGCTGCGACGGCAACCGCTCCGGCTGCATCCGCGCCGACGGCAGCTGCCAGCACCGGTAAAACTGCGGGTAACGTGGGTTCGTTGAAATCAGCGCCTTCCAGCAACTACACGCTGCAGCTGAGCAGTTCTTCCAGCTATGACAACCTGAACAGCTGGGCGAAGAAGTCGAACCTGAAAAACTTCGTGGTTTACGAGACTACCCGTAACGGTCAGCCGTGGTACGTGCTGGTCAGCGGTGTGTATGGCTCGAAAGACGAAGCGAAACGTGCTGTTGCAACACTGCCAACCGATGTTCAGGCGAAAAACCCGTGGGCGAAACCGATCCGTCAGGTTCAGTCCGATTTGAAGTAATCTGTGAAGCGCAGGATGCTGTCGGAGCTTTCTCCACAGCCGGAGAAGGTGTAATTAGTTAGTCAGCATGAAAAAAAATCGCGCTTTTCTGAAATGGGCAGGGGGGAAATACCCCCTGCTCGATGATATTCAAAAACACCTGCCGCCAGGCGAGTGCCTTGTAGAGCCGTTTGTTGGCGCGGGATCGGTATTTCTCAATACCGATTATTCCCGTTATATCCTTGCGGATATCAACAGCGACCTTATCGATCTCTATAACATCGTTAAGCAGCGTACCGATGAGTACGTCGATGAAGCGCGGAAGTTGTTTACCCCAGAGAACAACAACCAGGACGTTTACTACCAGTATCGCGCTGAGTTTAATCAGAGCCAGGATAAGTTCCGGCGTGCGTTGCTGTTCCTCTACCTCAACCGCCATGGCTACAATGGCCTGTGCCGGTATAATCTGCGTGGTCAATTCAACGTGCCGTTTGGTCGCTACAAGCGTCCTTATTTTCCTCAGGCTGAGTTGTATCACTTTGCTGAAAAAGCGCAGAATGCGGAGTTCCATTGTCTTTCGTATGAAGAGTGTATGGCCCACGCTGACGTTAACTCGGTAGTTTACTGTGACCCACCGTATGCCCCTCTGTCTGCAACGGCGAACTTCACCGCTTATCATACCAACAGCTTCAGCCCTGCCGAGCAGGAGCGTCTGGCAGAAATGGCAGAAAAGCTGGTCAGCAAAAGAATTCCGGTGTTAATTTCGAATCACGACACGCCTGATACGCGCGAATGGTACAAAGCTGCAGCGCAATTCCAGGTTAAAGTCCGGCGCAGCATCAGCAGCAACGGCGGTACACGTAAAAAGGTGGACGAACTGCTGGCTCTCTATCTGCCCTGAGCCGTTTCGCCCGCCGTTAAACACAGTTCAAGGAGATGCGGATGAAACAGTATTTGATTGCCCCCTCAATTCTGTCGGCTGATTTTGCCCGTCTGGGCGAAGACACCGCGAAAGCGCTGGCGGCCGGTGCGGATGTCGTTCATTTCGACGTTATGGATAACCACTATGTCCCTAACCTGACTATCGGCCCGATGGTGCTGAAGGCACTGCGCAAGTATGGCGTGACCGCGCCGATCGATGTGCACCTGATGGTCAAACCGGTTGATCGCATCGTGCCGGATTTTGCCGCCGCGGGCGCCAGCATCATTACCTTCCATCCTGAAGCCTCTGAACACGTTGACCGCACCCTGCAGCTGATTAAAGAGCACGGCTGTAAAGCCGGACTGGTGTTTAATCCTGCTACGCCGCTGAGCTATCTCGATTACGTGATGGACAAGCTGGACGTGATCCTGCTGATGTCCGTGAACCCGGGCTTTGGCGGTCAGTCATTCATCCCACAGACGCTGGATAAGCTGCGCGAAGTGCGCCGCCGTATCGACGAGTCCGGCTACGACATTCGTCTGGAAGTGGATGGTGGCGTGAAGGTGAACAATATTGGCGAAATCGCAGCAGCCGGCGCGGATATGTTCGTGGCGGGCTCGGCTATTTTCGATCAGCCGGACTACAAAAAAGTCATTGATGAAATGCGCAGTGAACTGGCGAAGGTAAGTCATGGATAATTTGCAGGCAATTCGGGGCGTTGCGTTTGACCTCGACGGGACGCTGGTTGACAGCGCACCGGGCTTAACCAGCGCGGTTGATCAGGCGCTGTATGCGCTGGAGCTGCCGGTTGCGGGTGAAGATCGCGTGGTGACGTGGATTGGCAACGGTGCAGACGTGCTGATGGAGCGCGCGTTAAGCTGGTCGCGTCAGGAACGTGCTATCCAGCGTTCGGCGCAGGGCAAAGCGGGCGTCGATCATGCCGATATTCCGCAGGAAGAGCAGGTTCGCCTGCTGCGTAAGCTGTTTAACCGTTTCTATGAGCAGACGGTAGAAGAGGGCAGTTTCCTGTTCCCTGACGTGGCCGGCACGCTGAGCGCGCTGCACAGCAGCGGCATGCCGCTGGCGCTGGTCACTAACAAACCGACTGCGTTTGTCGCCCCGCTGCTGGAAGCGCTGGATATCGCGAAGTATTTCTCCGTGATTGTTGGCGGCGATGACGTGCAGAACAAGAAGCCGCATCCGGAACCGCTGCTGCTGGTGGCAGGAAAATTATCCTTAACGCCTGACGCGCTGCTCTTTGTTGGCG
The DNA here is from genome assembly GCF_051656365.1 of Silvania sp. Taxonomy (NCBI): domain Bacteria; kingdom Pseudomonadati; phylum Pseudomonadota; class Gammaproteobacteria; order Enterobacterales; family Enterobacteriaceae; genus Silvania; species Silvania sp. The sequence goes on from NZ_JBOGBT010000108.1 coordinate 58,559, forward strand.
ATTCGCGCAATGATATTCTGGCGGCCAGGGCTGCAGGTTGCCCGTCCGTAGGCCTGACCTATGGCTACAACTACGGTGAGTCCATAACGCTGAGTGAGCCGGATTTTATCTTCGACCACTTCAAAGATTTACTGCCCGTGCTCGGGCTTTCGCACAGTGAAAATCAGGAATTGAAAAATGACTAAGCCCATCGTATTTAGTGGCGCACAGCCCTCAGGTGAACTGACTATTGGCAACTACATGGGTGCGCTGCGTCAGTGGGTGAACATGCAGGATGACTATCACTGTATCTACTGCATCGTTGACCAGCACGCCATTACCGTGCGCCAGGATCCGCAGCAGTTGCGTAAAGCAACGCTCGACACCCTTGCGCTGTATCTGGCCTGCGGTATCGATCCTGAGAAAAGCACCATTTTCGTTCAGTCCCACGTTCCCGAGCATGCACAGCTGGGCTGGGCGCTGAACTGCTACACCTATTTCGGCGAACTGAGCCGTATGACCCAGTTCAAGGACAAATCGTCCCGTTATGCCGAGAACATCAACGCCGGTCTGTTTGACTACCCGGTGCTGATGGCTGCTGACATTCTGCTGTATCAGACCACTCAGGTGCCAGTTGGTGAAGACCAGAAGCAGCATCTGGAGCTGAGCCGCGATGTTGCCCAGCGCTTCAACGCCATTTACGGCGACATCTTCAAGGTGCCAGAGCCGTTTATTCCGAAGTCCGGCGCCCGCGTGATGTCCCTGCTGGAGCCGACCAAGAAGATGTCCAAGTCGGACGATAACCGCAACAACGTGATCGGCCTGCTGGAAGATCCAAAAGCGGTCGTGAAGAAGCTCAAGCGTGCGGTGACTGATTCTGACGAGCCAGCGGTGGTGCGTTACGACGTGCAGAACAAAGCGGGTGTTTCTAACCTGCTGGATATCCTCTCCGGCGTCACCGGACAGAGCATTCCAGAGCTGGAGCAGCACTTCGAAGGCAAAATGTATGGGCATCTGAAAGGCGAAGTGGCTGAGGCGGTTTCCGGCATGCTGACCGAGCTGCAGGCGCGCTATAACCAGTACCGTAATGACGAAGCCTTCCTGCAGAAAGTGATGAAAGATGGCGCTGAGAAAGCCAGTGCGCGCGCCTCTGAAACCCTGAAAGCGGTGTACGAAGCAATCGGGTTTGTCGCGAAGCCTTAAGCGAAAGCCAGACGTAAAAAAACCGGGAAATTCCCGGTTTTTTTATGCCTGAACAAAATGCGTCAGGTTCAGGTTGGCTTAGTGATGAGAGAACCAGTTGAGCTTGTCGCGCAGGGCCACCACGCGGCCGACCACGATCAGCGCCGGGCTTTCAACCTGCTGGGCCAGCTCACCGAGCTGGGTCAGGACGCCACTCACCACGCGCTGCTTGATGGAGGTACCGTTTTCGACCAGCGCAACCGGCATCTCTGCATCCATGCCATGTTCGAGCAGCTTAGCCTGAATGGTGGCAGCCTGGTTCAGGCCCATGTAGAACACCAGGGTCTGTTTTTCAGCGGCCAGGTTATGCCAGTCCAGCTCGCTACCGGTTTTCAGGTGGCCGGTAACCAGACGCACGCTCTGGGCGTAGTCACGGTGGGTCAGCGGAATACCGGAATAGGCGGAACAGCCCGATGCAGCCGTAATGCCAGGCACCACCGAGAACGGAATGCCCGCATGACAAAGGGTTTCCAGCTCCTCGCCGCCGCGTCCGAAGATAAACGGATCGCCGCCTTTCAGACGCACCACCCGTTTTCCTTTTTGCGCTTCACGCAGCAGGATCTGATTAATCTCTTCCTGAGGCACGCAGTGATAGCCTGCACGCTTGCCGACAAACACCCGATCCGCATCGCGGCGCACCAGGTTCATGATGTCGTCGGAGACCAGGCGGTCATACACCACCACATCCGCCTGCTGGATCTGCTGCAGACCCTTCAGGGTTAAAAGACCCGCATCGCCCGGACCTGCGCCTACCAGCACCACTTCGCCGCGGTGATCGAGCGGGGCAGCCAGCAGCTGCTCGGTGGTGTCGTCCACCGCCTTCTGATCCTCATTCGCCAGCGACTGGGCCAGCCGATCGTTCACAAAGAACTTTTCCCAGAAGCGGCGGCGTTCGCCAACGGTCGCAAACTGCTGCTTCACACGAGGGCGTAACTTCCCGGCAAAGTGGGCCACTTTTCCCAGGTGCTGCGGCAGGATGGCTTCCAGCTTTTCACGCAGCAGACGCGCCAGCACCGGCGACGTTCCGCCGGAGGAGACGGCCACCATCAGCGGCGAGCGGTCGATAATCGACGGCATGATAAAGCTCGCCTCTTTCGGGGCATCCACCACGTTGCAGAAGATGCGCCGCGCTTCGCAGGCATCGCTGACGCGCTGGTTGACCGCATCGTCGTCGGTGGCGGCAATGGTCAGCCAGCAGGTATCGAGCAGGGATTCGTTGAACTCACCCTCAACGAGGGTGAGCATTCCTTCCTGCGCCCATGCCGTAAACTGCGGGGCAAAGGCGAGGGCATTCACGGTGAGTCGGGCACCTGCCTCTAACAACAGGCGGGCTTTGCGTTCAGCCACATCGCCACCCCCTACGAGCAGGCAGTCGCGATGACGTAATTGACAGAATATTGGCAGGTGATCCACGACATTACCTCTTACTGGTTGGCTTTCGCCTGAATGGTTGCGATGGTTGCAGGAGTCGGACGCTCCGCTTTCGGGGTAGCATACCAGTAACCCCAGCCCATAAATACAACCCCAGAAAGGGTATTGCCAAGCGTTACCCACAGCAAGTTATGGCCAATACCTGACAGTGTGTACGCTTCGCTATGATGACCGAACCAGGAGAGTGCAAACAGGGTCATGTTGGCGATGGAGTGCTCGTAGCCGGAGGCGATAAAGGCCAGCAGACACCACCAGATTGCGATGAATTTCGCGGCACCTTCAGTACGGATTGCCATCCAGATTGCCAGGCACACCAGCCAGTTACACAGTGCGCCTTTAAAGAACAGGACCATCGCCGGTGCGGAGGTTTTTGCCAGTGCGACGGTGTGAACGAGGCTGGTATCCACCGGCAGCAGGCTACCGCCGCCCCAGCTGTACAGCAGGGCAACAAACACGGAGCCGACCAGATTACCCAGCCAGGTTTGCGGCAGAATGGCCCACATCTGACCCTGCGTGATGGTGCCCGCTTTGACACCAAAGGTCAGGAACATGGTGTGGCCGGTGAACAGTTCAGATCCGGCGATAATGACCAGGGTTAACGCGATGCCAAACGTGGCACCCATCACCAGCGGACGAATCGCCGGGTCAAGCAGGTTGCCGAGGGTGAAAATTAAAATAATCCCAAGGCCGACATAGGCCCCCGCCATTGCAGAGCTGACCCAAAAGCCGAGAGGACTATTTTTACTGAGGCGTGCAATACGCGCAGCATTAGCCGCACACTTATTAATAGTGTCTGTAAACATATGATTATCCTGAATAATTAAAAAAATAAAATAAACGCTAAATAAAGAAAATAGCGGGGGCATTGCACCCCCGTTTCAATCAGCCCCGGAGCTGCACTTTGCCGTCTTTAACGCGGACGTCATAGTGCTTAACAGAGTGGCTCTCATCTTCCATGCAGTGGCCGTCGCTCAGGCGGAAACGCTGCTTTTTCAGCGGGCTGGCAACCCACAGCTCACCCTGATGTTCGGCGATAAGGCCGCGTGACAGGACGCTTGCTTCAAAGAACGGGTCGATATTGCTGATCGCAAAAACCTGTTCGTCCTGACGCGGGCGGAAAATGGCGACCTGCTCATGACCCAGCAGCGCACAGACGCCGGTTGCGGGCAGGATATCGTCGATTTTGCAGATGTTTACCCACTGGCTCATACGTTTTCCTCCACCAGAGTGACCGGAATACGCTCGTATGGCGTTGCCGGGCGATGCTGTTCCCGCTCAGGCACAATCTGGACACTCGGATCGCGCTGGCTACTGTTGATAAAGTGTTTGAAGCGAACCTGCGCCGCCGGGGTGTTGACGGTTTCAGTCCATTCGCAGATAACGGCATCACGCAGACGCGCCATCTCTTCTTCCAGCGTCGCGTTCAGGCCGAGTTTGTCGTCGATGATGACCGACTTCAGATAATCGATGCCGCCTTCCAGGTTATCGAGCCACGGTGCAGTACGGGTCAGTTTGTCGGCGGTACGGATGTAGAACATCATGAAACGGTCGAGATAGTTGAGCAGCGTTTCACGGTCAAGATCCGCAGCCAGCAGATCCGCATGGCGTGGTTTCATCCCACCGTTACCGCAGACATAGAGGTTCCAGCCTTTTTCGGTGGCGATAATACCCACGTCTTTACCCTGTGCTTCGGCACATTCACGGGTACAGCCAGAGACACCGAACTTCATTTTGTGCGGGGTACGGATGCCTTTGTAGCGGTTTTCCAGCTCAACGCCGAAGCCGACGCTATCACCGACGCCGTAACGGCACCAGGTGCTGCCGACGCAGGTTTTCGCCATACGCAGCGCTTTAGCATACGCGTGACCGGTTTCGAAGCCCGCTTCAATCAGCTGACGCCAGATTTCCGGCAGGTCGTCTTTTTGTGCGCCGAACAGGCCAATACGCTGAGAGCCGGTAATTTTGGTGTACAGGTTGAATTCGCGCGCCACGCGCCCGACGGCCACCAGCCCTTCCGGAGTGATTTCGCCGCCTGCAGAGCGCGGGATCACTGAGTAGGTGCCATCTTTCTGGATGTTAGCCAGGAAGTTGTCGTTAGTGTCCTGCAGCGGGGTGTGCTGCGGTTTGAGGACGTACTCATTCCAGCAGGAAGCCAGCAGCGAGCCGACGGTCGGTTTACACACTTCACAGCCGTAGCCCTGACCGTGTTTTTCCAGCAGCTCGTCGAAGGATTTGATGCCTTCAACGCGGATCAGGTGGTACAGCTCCTGGCGAGAGTAAGCGAAGTGCTCACACAGGTTGTGGCTAACTTCGATGCCCTGTTTCGCCAGCTCAGCGTTGAGTACCTGAGTCACCAGCGGGATACAGCCCCCGCAGCCGGTACCGGCTTTGGTTGCGGCCTTCAGAGCGGCAACGGTATGGCAGCCTTTATTGATGGCGGAAACCAGCATGCCTTTGGTGACATCGAAGCAGGAACAAATCTGCGCGCTGTCCGGCAGTTTATCGACGCCGATAGACGGCTTACCGCCAGCAGCATGGGCGGGCAGGATCAGCGCATCCGGGTTTTCTGGCAGTTCGATGGCGTTCAGCACCAGCTGCAGCAGGTTGCCGAAATCGCTGGTATCGCCGACCAGCACCGCGCCGAGCAGGGTTTTGTTGTCTTCGCTGACGATCAGGCGTTTATAAACTTCTTTGTTCTCGTCGAGGTAGACGTAGCTGCGTGATTTCGGCGTGCGGCCGTGCGCATCGCCAATACCGCCAACGTCGACGCCCAGCAGTTTCAGCTTGGCACTCATGTCCGCGCCTTCAAAGGCGTTTTCATTCCCGAGGATATGGTCAACGGCCACCTGCGCCATTTTGTAGCCAGGAGCCACCAGACCGTAAACATGGTTTTCCCAGCTGGCGCATTCGCCGATCGCGTAGATATCCGGGTCGGAGGTCTGGCAGGTGGAATTAATGGTGATGCCGCCGCGTTGGGCAACGGTCAGGCCGCACTGGGTGGCCAGCTTATCGCGCGGGCGAATACCGGTTGAGAAGACGATAAAGTCGACTTCCAGCTCGCTGCCGTCGGCAAAGCGCATGGTTTTGCGGCCTTCGGTGCCTTCCTGGACGATCTCTTTGGTGTTTTTGCTGGTGTGAACTTTCACACCCATGCTTTCAATTTTGCGTTTGAGCTGATCGCCACCCATGTGGTCAAGCTGCTCGGCCATCAGCATCGGGGCAAATTCGATGACGTGGGTTTCAACGCCTAAGTTTTTCAGCGCGCCGGCCGCTTCCAGACCGAGCAGACCGCCACCGACCACCGCGCCGCGTTTGCTGCGACGGGCGCAGGATTCGATGGCGTTGAGATCTTCAATGGTGCGATAAACGAAGCAATCCTGAGTATCTGAACCCTTGATCGGTGGGATCCACGGATAAGAGCCCGTCGCCATAATCAGCTTGTCGTAAAAAACCGTGCGTCCCGCACTGGAATGGATCACTTTTTCCTGACGGTTAATGGTGATAGCGCGTTCGCCCACCAGCACCTTCACGCCATGCTTCTCGTAAAAACCTTCGCGCACCAGAGAGAGCTCTTCGGCGGTATGGTGTGAGAAGTAGGAGGAGAGGTGCACGCGGTCGTACGCCTTGCGGGGTTCTTCACAGAACACGGTAATATCGAACTGGGTAGCATCGGCTTTATCGAGAAGGTCCTCAATAAAGCGGTGACCGACCATGCCGTTACCGATGATAGCGAGTCTGACTTTGCTCATTTTTGCCTCGATTTCTTTTCTATTACTGCCTACCTTAACGATTCAGCAACGGCACTTATTGATGTAAATCAATTCAGCCTGTAACTACTCCCTAAGGAGTATATTGCTGATTTGTCAGGGTTTTTATAAGTACCGGAAATGGCAGGCTTTTCAGCAACGCTATTTTGTATACAACTTAGGCGGCTTATTAATCGAAATGCATACTCCTCTTTATTTGAGGAGCAATTTGGAGGAGGCCGCAGAAGCGGCCTCTTTTCAGACGGGGAACAACACGCGGATCAGTGAGACGCGGCGGCGACCGTATGCTGGCGATGGCGGGTGACGAAACCCAGCACCAGGCACATGACGAACACCACGGCATACAAACCGTTTGCGGTGTGCAGCGCTGCCAGCGGACCGCTGTGCGCCACAATCGGACCCGTGACCACGAAGGTCAGCATGGTGCCGATGGTGCCGCAGGTCAGGACAAAGTTAACCAGCTTCGGCGAGGCCACTTTAGTCTGCAGAGAGCCCAGGGTAATGAGTGAGGTATAAATGGCGCTGGAGAAAAAGCCGAGCGTCATAATGAACCACGGCATCTGCTCTGCGGTGCCGTTGATAAACAGGTACATCAGCACGGTTGCCGCACCCGCCAGGACGGTGAGGATCCGCTGCAGGTCGAAGTAGCGCAGGATAAAGCTGAACGCCCACATACCGAACATGTATGACATCCAGAAATCGCTCACCAGCTGTCCGGCATCGTTCAGGCTCATGCCCAGCCCTTTCGCATACTCCGGAACCCAGGAGATAAAGCCCAGCTGGCCGAGGATGTAGCACAGGGCGGCTACCGACAGGAACAGCACGCCGATCCCCCATTTCTCTTTCACCACCGGGTTGTCGTTCTGAACAGCTTTTTTGCCGAGTACCGGGAATTCACAGCCGAAGGTCAGCACAAAAATGGCCACGTAGACCAGGCCGATGCAGGCATACACCCAGTACCACTCGATGCTGCGCGCCAGCAGAACGGCGGCAACCATCGGGAAGATCATCCCCGCCATGCTGAAGAAGGAGTCGGTGAACAGCAGGCGTGCGCCGCGCTGACGGCCTTCATACATATGGGTAATGAGGAAGGTCCCGATCGACATGGTGATCCCGCTGACCAGTCCGAGCACGAACATGGCGGCGGAGAACAGGGCGATGCTGTGGCTGAGCATCAGTCCTGCGACGGCGGCGACCATCAGGACAAAGCCAAAACGCAGCTGTGTTTTCAGGGGAACGATCTCCATCAACCAGGCGTTGAGGAAAATAGAGATCAGGATCCCGGCATTAAGGAAGGTAAAGGTGTTACTCATACTGGAAACGGGCAGATTGAAATAGTCTGCGATATTCCCCATCACCATCCCGGTGACGATCACTAACGCACCGGTAAGGGCGTAGGAGAAGAAGCTGATCCATGTGAGCTTGATACGATTGCTGTTAGTCATGACTGGCCTGTGAATAGAAATGTAAAGCGCATTGACGGCGCTGCGAACGGGCAGATTTTAGTCGTGAATGTGATCTAATTAAATCTTTTGTGAGAAATTAAATATTAATTGCAGCAATGAGTGTGATTAATGTCGCATCGTAATTGCCTGCAACCATTGGCCCGATGGTTACATCTGTTTCAAATTCGTAAAATTAGGTAAATGGCTGGCCTATGCCCATACTGCTCTTTAGAATCAAGCCACTCGCTTTCTTTACTGCGCTTTGTTAAGGAATTCTCATGCTCAAATCAACCCTGGCGGCTGTCGCGGCTGTACTTGCCTTATCTGCTCTTTCTCCTGCTGCGCTGGCAGCCAAAGGAGACCCGCACGTTCTGCTGACCACCTCTGCTGGTAATATTGAGCTGGAACTGAATAGCCAGAAAGCTCCCGTTTCTGTGAAAAACTTCCTCGACTACGTTAACAGCGGTTTTTACAACAACACCACATTCCATCGCGTGATCCCGGGCTTTATGTTGCAGGGCGGTGGTTTCAATGAGCAGATGCAGCAGAAGCAGCCGAACCCGCCAATCAAAAACGAAGCGGATAACGGTCTGCGCAACACCCGTGGCACCATCTCCATGGCGCGCACTGCCGACAAGGACAGCGCGACCAGCCAGTTCTTCCTCAACGTGGCGGATAACGCCTTCCTCGACCACGGCCAGCGTGATTTTGGCTATGCGGTATTTGGTAAAGTTGTGAAAGGTATGGACGTGGCCGATAAAATCTCTCAGGTGCAGACCCATAACGTCGGCCCTTACCAGAATGTACCGACAAAACCGGTTGTTATCCTCTCCGCTAAAGTTCTGCCTTAATCGTTGATTGCGCGGGCATCTGTTGTCCGCGTTGCCTTTCCCTTCCTGCGAAACCGCAGTTTGCTGCTTATACTTGTGGCAACACGGGCCCATTCAGGGAGGTAACAGGTGAAAAAACTCACTGACAAGCAAAAATCCCGTCTCTGGGAACAGCAGCGAAACGCAAATTTTCAGGCCAGTCGACGTCTTGAAGGGGTCGACAGCCCGCTAGTCACACTCAGCGCAGCCGATGCGCAGGTGCGCCTTGAGGAACTCAGGAGGCACTATGAGCGATAAATTTGGCAATGGCCGCGATCCCTACCTCTATTCCGGGCTGAACGTGATGCGTAACCGGCTGGGCATTCGTCAGGCCGAGCGCCTGGCGCAGGCGGCATATGAATTAACCGCCCTGCGCGCCGCGACGTTAACCCTGGGGCCGCCCTCGCGCGGTTTGCCGCACCTGTGTGCCCTTCACCAGCATCTTTACCAGGATATTTTTGACTGGGCGGGTGATATCCGGGAGATCGATATTTATCAGGGTGATACCCGATTCTGCCACTTTGCCTATATCGAAAAAGAGGGCAATGCCCTGATGCAGGATCTGGAGGATGAGGGCTACCTCGTCGGGCTGGCGAAAGAGGCCTTTATTAACCGCCTCAGTCATTACTATTGCGAAATCAACGTCCTGCATCCGTTTCGCATTGGTAACGGCATTGTGCAGCGGATCTTCTTTGAACAGCTGGCGATCCATGCGGGCTACCAGCTCGACTGGCGCGATATCGATCCGGATGACTGGGCGCAGGCCAACCAGAGCGGGGCGATGGGGGATCTGAGCGCGCTCAATACAATCTTCAGCAAAGTGGTGAGCGAAGCACGGGAAACTGAGTAGAATAGGGCGGCCATTTTTTCGGGAGCCACCATGATTCTGCTGATTGATAACTATGATTCCTTCACCTGGAACCTATACCAGTATTTCTGTGAACTGGGTGCCGAGGTTATCGTCCGGCGTAATGACGCCCTGTCGCTGGCGGATATCGCGGCGCTCAACCCGCAAAAAATTGTGATCTCCCCCGGCCCCTGTACCCCGGACGAATCCGGCATCTCGCTGGCGGCTATCCGCCACTATGCCGGCACGCTGCCAATCCTGGGCGTATGCTTAGGCCATCAGGCTATCGCTCAGGCGTTTGGGGCGACGATCGTTCGTGCGGCCAGGGTGATGCACGGCAAAACCTCCCCGGTGACGCACACCGGTACAGGTGTATTCTGCGGCCTGAATAATCCCCTGACCGTGACCCGCTATCACTCGCTGGTGATTGACCCACCGACCTTGCCGGACTGCTTCGAGATTACCGCCTGGAGCGAGACCCAGGAGATTATGGGGATCCGTCACCGGGAATGGGATCTGGAAGGTGTGCAGTTCCACCCCGAGAGTATTCTCAGCGAGCAGGGCCATCAGCTGCTGGCTAATTTCCTCAATCGTTGATTTTTAGTTGCCATAAAGTGATTTTTTAAGCATATTTCGTGATTATATTTTCACTTCTGCTTCTTGCTTAAAAAAGGGTGGGGTTACATGGCAACTGAACAATCTGCAATTACGCGCGCGACATTCGATGAAGTTATTCTGCCAATTTATGCACCGGCTGAGTTTATCCCGGTAAAGGGAAAGGGCAGCAAGGTCTGGGATCAGCAGGGTAAAGAGTATGTTGATTTCGCGGGCGGCATTGCGGTGACGGCGTTAGGCCACTGTCACCCGGCGTTGGTTGAGGCGCTCAAAACCCAGGGCGAAACCCTGTGGCACACCAGTAACGTGTTCACCAATGAACCCGCACTGCGTCTGGGGCGTAAAATTATCGACGCCACCTTTGCCGAGCGCGTGCTGTTTATGAACTCCGGCACCGAAGCTAACGAAACGGCATTCAAGCTGGCGCGCTACTATGCGTCCACGCGCCATAGCCCGTACAAAAGTAAAATCATCGCTTTCCACAACGCCTTCCACGGCCGCTCGTTGTTTACCGTCTCCGTGGGCGGTCAGCCAAAATATTCCGATGGCTTTGGCCCTAAACCGGCAGATATTGTCCACGTCCCGTTTAACGATCTGCATGCGGTTAAAGCGGTGATGGACGATCACACCTGCGCGGTGGTGGTTGAACCGATTCAGGGCGAAGGCGGTGTGATGGCGGCGACCCCTGAATTCCTGCAGGGGCTGCGCGATTTGTGCGACCAGCACCAGGCGCTACTGGTCTTCGACGAAGTCCAGAGCGGGATGGGACGCACCGGTGACCTGTTTGCCTACATGCACTACGGTGTGACCCCGGACATCCTGACCAGCGCCAAAGCGCTCGGGGGTGGTTTCCCGGTGAGCGCGGTGCTCACCACCCAGGACATTGCCTCGGCATTCCACGTGGGCTCCCACGGTTCTACCTACGGCGGCAACCCGCTGGCCTGCGCGATTGCTGGCGCGGCGTTCGACATCATCAATACCCCGGCAGTGCTGAACGGCGTGAACCACAAGCGCGAGCAGTTTGTGCAGCATCTTCAGCAGATCGATGCGCAATACGATGTCTTTAGCGACATTCGCGGCATGGGGCTGTTGATTGGCGCCGAGTTGAAACCGCAATACAAAGGTCGGGCGCGCGATTTCCTCCACGCGGCGGCGAATGCCGGTGTGATGGTGCTTAATGCAGGACCGGACGTGATGCGCTTTGCGCCGTCGCTGGTGGTTGAGGAGCAGGACATCGACGAAGGGCTGACGCGCTTTGCCAACGCGGTGAAGAGCGTTGTTCAGGCGTAAGCCTGTGCAAAGCCGGTATTTAATACGGCGTGCGTTTCAGAAGTCGGGTTAACCAGATGCCGTGATGCGGGCGCTGCCGCCATGCCACTGACGAAATGGTGTGCATGGTGTTCAGATGCCCCAGCACGCGCTGGAGATGTTGTTCCAGCGTGCTCATCGGGCCGTACGTCAGGGTTTCGGGTGCTTCCAGGATATTCTCATCGCCGCTTTCACCGGCTGAATCATATTCCAGACGCTGCTGACAGCGCTGAAGGGCAATTTCACACGACTGCAGATAACGCTGGGCCAGGTCTGGCGTCAGCATCGTATGCTCGCGCGCCAGGGTGGTCATCGCGTTGATATGCTCGACGATGAACTGGCTGTGCGTGACCCACAGTTTCATATCCGCCAGATAAGCCGAGTTAAAGCCGGGCTCCTGCATCGCCTGATTCAGCGAGTTGAACAGGGCGTTGTGCGCCTGGTTAACCTTCATGCGCTGCCAGGCCAGCGGCGTCGGCTGCGGATCGTCACTGAGGATCAGCCGGATAGCCTCCTGATCCGCTTCCAGCGCATCGTGGGCGTTCTGACGCAATAGCCCGCTTTGCCACTGCGGCCACAGCCACACCATCCCGCCAAAGGCAATCAGGCAGCCAATCAGGGTATCGACCAGCCTGGCGAAAATATACTGATCGCCATTCAGGGTGAGCAGCTGCAGGGTATACACCGCCGTGACCGTGAAGCCCACCATCGCCCAGCCATAGTTCTTGCGAATAAACAGGTAACTCACCAGCGTAATCACCAACATCCCCGTCAGCGTAAAACCTTCCGCCACGTGGAAGTGCAGGGCGATACCCGCAATAATCAGCCCTGCCAGTGTGCCGCCCGCCCGATGGAGGATGCGTACCCGTGTGGCGCCATAGCCGTTCTGGGTTACGAACAGCACTGTCATCAGGATCCAGTAGGGTTTTGGCAGATGCAGGGCAACGCCCATCAGGCTGGCGATACTCAGCATCACGCTGATGCGTGCGGCGTTGCGCAGGGCGGCGGATTTCAGCGAAAGATAGCTTCTCAGGGCCGGGATCAGCGGCAGGCGTTTCTGCTTATCTGCCATCAGGTCGCGTGGATAGAGTGGGCGCTGGGTTCGCAGCACGCGGGCAATGCGGCTGAAGTGCCATGCACAGAACTGGCCTACCGGGTTATCCGGATGCTGACGGGCGATTTTCTCCAGCGCACCAAGCTGCTTATCCATGGTGAAACGGGTAGGGTAGCGGTGATACAAAATATCGTCCGCCAGCACGCGCAGTCGTGCGGCAACCGTCCGGGCATTCCAGCGCAGTACCGATTCCGCATGGCTGCGCTCGACCAGCTTTTGCACCTCGTGCGGGTGATGCAGACTGACGGAGATATGCTCCTGCAGATCGAGTCCCACCTGGAAGGTGCGCAGCAGGCGTTTATATTCATGATTTTTATTGGCTGCCAGCATGTGCAGCTGCTGATAGCACTGGCTAATCAGATCCACGACCTTCTGCTGGCGGGCCAGCAGGGGAGGTAACGATTTTTCGGGATCGGTGTGTTGCGTCAGCAGGGTATATTTTGCTTCGCAATAATCGGCAAGCTGTTGATAGAGCAAACTCAGCGATTCACGCAGCGGTTGTTCGCGCCACAACCAGAACCAGAACCAGTTAAACAGCCCGTACCACAGGGTGCCCAGGGCATAGATCAGAAGCGGCGCCCAGATCGGCATGTTCCCCGCCAGGCTCAGGGTAAAGATGGCGGCAATCAGCGAGGCGGGCAGCAGACGTGCGTGCAACGAGCTTAATTCCGCTGTTACGCCCAGGGTCATCGCCAGTACGGTCAGAATTAGCGGTAGCGGGATATCCTGCGCCAGTAACAGCTGTACGGCCAGGCTACAGCCAGCAAACAGCGACCCGCCGACAATCAGGCGCTTGAAAAAGCGTTTATGCGGGGTATCGAGACCGGCGATATTGCAGCAGGCCGGAACGAGCGAAAAGAGCAGACCTTGTTGCAGATAGCCCAGGATCAAACCCACAGCCACAGGGAGACATAGCACCAGGGTTTGCCGCAGTGCGTAGTTAACTTCCGGGTGATAGATGAGTCTGCGCCACATGGGTGAGAGAGACAAAAACGGCGTGCCACCTTGCGATGTCACGCCGTTTGCACGGAATTAACGCGTTCCGTAGACCACGATAGTTTTACCGTGGGCGGAGATCAGGTTTTGATCTTCCAGCATTTTCAGGATACGACCCACTGTCTCACGAGAACATCCGACGATCTGACCGATTTCCTGACGGGTGATTTTAATTTGCATTCCGTCCGGGTGGGTCATGGCATCGGGCTGTTTCGCCAGGTTCAGCAGGGTCTGAGCGATGCGGCCGGTAACGTCCAGGAAGGCGAGGTTACCCACTTTCTCCGACGTGACCTGCAGACGGCGAGCCATCTGCGAAGAGAGACGCATCAGGATATCCGGGTTAACCTGGATCAGCTGGCGGAACTTCTTATAGGAGATCTCTGCCACTTCACACGCGGTTTTTGCACGAACCCAGGCGCTACGCTCCTGACCTTCTTCAAACAAGCCCAGCTCGCCGATGAAATCTCCCTGATTCAGGTAAGAGAGGATCATCTCTTTGCCTTCTTCATCTTTGATCAGCACTGCTACTGAGCCTTTGACGATGTAGTACAACGTTTCCGCTTTTTCACCCTGGTGAATCAGCGTGCTCTTCGATGGGTACTTATGAATATGGCAATGAGACAAGAACCATTCGAGAGTCGGGTCTGTTTGCGGTTTGCCAAGCACCATGCGCTGTTATCCTCTGTTATAAGCTATCTCCAGAGCCAGGATGTGCACCTTTTACTCTGGGGTTGCAATCGAATTCTTCCCCGTACCTGGGAAACGGGCTGTCACAAAATTAGCAGCCTGTAATGTGTGATGTCCTCTGCATACATGTGTAACGTCAATGTATTACTGTAGCATCCCGACTGTTTTAGCATAGGTTTTGCTGCGTGTCTCCTGGTGTCTCGCTTCAGCTTGATGCAGGTCGCCTTCCGTTGCCAGAATTGTTACTGGCGCGTAATCTGTCATGAAAAATGCAAACCTGGAGTGAATAAAATGCAAGCGCGTGTTAAATGGGTTGAAGGGTTAACGTTCCTCGGCGAGTCAGCTTCCGGGCACCAGATTTTGATGGATGGCAACTCCGGTGACAAAGCGCCAAGTCCAATGGAAGTGGTGCTGATGGCTGCGGGGGGATGCAGTGCGATCGACGTGGTATCGATCCTGCAAAAAGGGCGCCACGATGTGACCGACTGCGAAGTGAAGCTAACGTCTGAACGTCGTGAAGAAGCGCCGCGTTTGTTCACCCATATCAATCTGCACTTCCTGGTAACCGGCAAAGAGCTCAAAGATGCGGCGGTGTCCCGTGCGGTCGACCTGTCGGCTGAGAAGTACTGCTCGGTGGCGCTGATGCTGGAAAAAGCAGTCAAGATTACGCACTCGTATGAAGTGATCGAGGCGTAGGGCTTACGTAAAAAGCCGGGCGGCGCGTTGTACCCGGCCTACGGGCCCGGAATACACCCTCAGGCCCGGTAAACATCGCGCCACCGGGCACGAAATCAGGCGATCTTCTTCCCTTCCATTAGCCGCTGAACCAGTGGCGTCATGATCAGCTCCATTGCCAGCACCATCTTCCCGCCCGGCACCACCAGTGTATTCATATGCGAGATAAACGAACCCTGCAGCATGGCCAGCAGCCAGGGGTAATCGATCTCCTCCAGATTGCGGAAATGAATCACCACAAAGCTCTCATCCAGCGAAGGAATAGCTTTGGCGGCAAACGGGTTGGAGGTATCCACCGTCGGCACGCGCTGGAAGTTAATGTGGGTGCGTGAAAACTGTGGGGTGAGGAAGTTGATGTAATCTTCCATGGAGCGCACCACTGAATCCATTACCGCTTCTCGCGAGTGTCCGCGCTCGCTGGTATCGCGCGTCAGCTTCTGGATCCACTCCAGGTTGACAATCGGCACGACGCCCACCAGCAGATCAACATGGCGCGCCACGTCGTGCTGCGGCGTGACGACCCCGCCGTGTAACCCCTCATAAAACAGTACGTCGGTGGGTTCCGGCAGCGGCTGCCACGGTGTGAAGGTGCCCGGTACCTGGTTCCACGGCACCGCTTCATCGTAGGTGTGCAGGTACTTGCGCGCATGGCCCGTACCGCTGCGCCCATACTCGGCAAAGGTTTGCTCCAGCAGGCCAAAGTCGTTGGCATCCGGGCCAAAGTAGCTGATGTGTTTGCCTAAATCACGGGCCTTGCGAATGGCCATGTCCATTTCAGGGCGGGTATAGCGGTGAAAGCTATCGCCTTCCACTTCCGCTGCCCGGAGATGAAGCTGGGAGAAGATCTTGCGAAAGGCGAGGCTGGTGGTAGTGGTACCCGCACCACTGGATCCTGTAACGGCAATAACCGGATGTCTGGCGGACATAGCAACTCCCTGAATGGAAAGAGGGGGCGATCAGTCGCGAAACTGACCGCGAGGCATAATATTCACCGTTTCGTGTAGTTCTGACCACACCAGCACGGCTTCACCGCTTTTAAGCTGCTGTTTAACATCGGCGACTTTCATCTCCAGCGAGCGTTCATGTTCACCATAATCGGTGCCTTCGCGTAATACAAAGCTTTCAATCAGGCTATCCAGCGTTTCGGGAGCCAGATCCTGCCACGGAATCATCATTTTATTCTCTCCAGAAAAGAGGTTAGCCAGTCAGGGATGCGCGTTTCCAGCCACATCTTCGGTCGACGCAACGTCCCGCCGATAAAGCCGACGTGGCCTCCGTGTTCCGTCAACTGATACTGCACGTTTGCGGGCAGATGCTCCGGTGCCGGAATGGAGTGATGATCCATAAAAGGGTCATCCTTCGCATGGATGATCAGCGTCGGTTTGGTTATCTGATTCAGCAGCGGCATGGCGCTACACTGACGATAATAGTCGATGGCGTCAGCAAAGCCGTGAATCTTAGACGTTATCATATCGTCGAATTCACGCAGGCGGCGCATACGCTTAAGTTGTTGCAGGCTGACCGGCAAGGTATCCGGATAGGCTTTCAGCTTACGCGCGGCGTTGGCCTTGAGTAAGTTCAGTAAATAGCGCTGATAAACCCGCGAAAAGCCCTTTTCCATATGATAGCTGCACTGCTCAAGCATAAACGGCGCGGAGACAATCACCGCCGCATCCAGCGGAGCATTATCGCTCTCTTTAGCCAGCAGGCAGGCGAGCATGTTGCCGCCCAGCGAATAGCCGACGGCGGCGGTTGGGACGCTGCCAAAGTTGTCTCTTAGCCAGTGTAAAAACCAGGTGCCGTCTTCCGTTTCGCCGGAGTGATAAATACGCTCGCGACGATTTGGCTCACCGCTGCAGCCGCGAAAATGCATTACCACGCCGAGCCAGCCGCGCGCTTTCGCCGCGTGGATCAGGCCGTGGGCATACGGGCTGTGCAGGCTACCTTCCAGACCGTGAAACACCACCAGGCGCGGCTTGTGTCTGGCCTGCTCGGGATCTTCGCTCCAGGCTAAATCCACGAAATCACCGTCCGGTAGCTCAAGGCGCTGCCAGTGCGGCGCAAATTGCAGTTTTCGGCGCAAAATCCGGGGCAGCATGGTTTGCAGGTGCGGGTTCGCGACGCCCCGCATTGGCACGAATGCTGCGCTCTCTTCGGTCGAGATATCGAAATCTGATGGAATAACTTGGGTCATAACGATGCGATATTGATTCTTGTCAGTCATTTACTATACCTGCCGAATTGTACCCTGTTTATAAAAACGAGGGGCGTTTACCTCAGATTTAGCCCTTTCTGCCACCTCAGACATTTTTTCGCGCGGCGTGAACTGATCTCGATCACAAATCTTTGCCTCGATTATTACTCTCAGGCTAACGATTACGCTTTACGCTTAATTGATGCCTTTCTCACCAGAGCGCACACTTTGCACAGCGTTAAGCAAATCAGAATGATGTGCTGAATCAGGAGGTTAATAATGTTATCTGGGCAAACACCCGCCCGGGTCTGGAACACGCGACGCACTGAAAAAGCGCGACGCCTGGATTCCGTCCCGGTGCAAGGCAAGGTTCTGCCAACCGACGATCTTGTCGCCATGCTGGAAAAACTGATTGCCCCGGGCGACAAAGTCGTTCTGGAAGGCAACAACCAAAAGCAGGCCGATTTTTTGTCCCGCACGCTTGCCGAAGTGAATCCGCAAATTGTGCACGACCTGCATATGATCATGCCAAGCGTCGGTCGCAGCGAACATCTCGACATCTTTGAAAAGGGCATCGCCCGCAAGCTCGACTTCTCTTTCTCCGGCACCCAAAGCCTGCGTATTTCACAGCTGCTGGAAGACGGTCAGCTCGAAATCGGCGCGATCCACACTTACATCGAGCTTTATTCCCGCCTGTATGTCGATCTCTCGCCGAACGTGGCGCTGATCGCCGGGTTTAAAGCCGATCGCAAAGGCAATCTTTACACCGGTGCGAGCACCGAAGACACCCCGGCGCTGGTTGAAGCCGCCGCGTTCCACGACGGTATCGTCATCGCGCAGGTGAACGAGCTGGTGGACGACGAATGTGATTTGCCGCGCGTGGATATTCCAGGGTCGTGGATTGATTACGTGGTGGTGGCTGACAAGCCGTTCTTCATCGAACCGCTCTTTACCCGCGACCCGCGTCTCATCAAACAAGAACACATCCTGATGGCGATGATGGCGATTAAAGGCATCTACGCAGAACATCAGGTGCAGTCCCTGAACCACGGGATTGGTTTTAATACCGCCGCTATTGAGCTGCTATTACCAACCTACGGCGAACAGCTTGGCCTGAAAGGCAAAATCTGTAAGCACTGGACCCTGAACCCGCATCCGACGCTGATCCCGGCGATTGAAAGCGGCTGGGTGGAGAGCGTGCACTGCTTCGGCGGCGAACTGGGGATGGAAGAGTACATCCGCGCCCGCCCGGACGTGTTCTTTACCGGTGCCGACGGCTCGATGCGTTCTAACCGCGCGTTCTGCCAGCTGGCAGGCCAGTACGCGGTCGATATGTTTATCGGCTCGACCTTACAGGTGGATGGCTACGCTAACTCGTCTACCGTGACACGCGGACGTCTGTCGGGCTTCGGCGGTGCGCCAAATATGGGCCACGATCCGCACGGTCGCCGACACGCTACGCCGGCATGGCTGAATATGATCACCGAACCTGACCCCATGCAGCGCGGTAAAAAGCTGGTGGTACAGATGGTGGAAACCTTCCAGGCGGGCGTTAAACCGACCTTCGTGGAAAAACTCGACGCCGTCGAGGTGGCGAAATCCTCCGGAATGCCGCTGGCACCGGTGATGATCTACGGGGATGACGTCACCCACGTGCTGACCGAAGAGGGGATTGCCTACCTCTATCGCGCGGAAAATCTTGAAGAGCGCCGCGCAATGGTCGCCGCAGTGGCCGGGATCACCGATATCGGCCTGGGCGTTGATGCCAAACGCGTCGCCGCGCTGCGCCAGAGCGGCAAAGTGGTGTACCCGGAAGACATGGGCATTCGTCGCACCGACGCCACCCGTTCTCTGCTGGCAGCGGGCAGCGTGTCTGACCTCGTTGAATGGTCAGGCGGTCTTTACAACCCACCTGCGAAATTCCGGAGCTGGTAATGAAACTTCTGCCCCAGATCCAGGTTGAAGGCGGTGCCGAATGGCTGGCGCGCGCCGCCACGCAGTGTCTGATTGACGAAGCACGATTAAGCCCGAAACCCGGTCTGGTGGACAGTCGGGGGAACGGTGCGCACCAGGATCTCTCCCTCGCGTTAATGGAGCGTTCCGCGCACAGCCTGACGCCGACGTTTCAGGCGCTGGCGCAACAAAGCTGGCAGCGTCCGGCGGACATTGCGCTCAGACAAACCATCGGGCGACTGGGCCGTGAAGGTGAGCAAAACATGATGGCGGCCACGCAGGGTGTGAACACCCATCGTGGCGCGATCTGGGCGCTCGGACTGCTGGTCAGCGCGGTAGCGATGCTCGGCGGGGATGCGAAACCGCAGACCATCGCCATGACGGCTGCAGAACTGGCAAAACTGCCGGATGATGCGGCGCCGAAAGTGTTCAGCAAAGGGCTTCGCGCCACGCACCGTTATCGCGTACCGGGTGCGCGTGAAGAAGCGCAGCAGGCGTTCCCGCATATTTTACAGCGGGGGCTGCCCCAGCTTCGTCTCAGCCGCCTGAACGGCAGCAGCGAAGCGCACGCAAGGCTTGATGCGCTGATGGCGATCATGACCTCGCTCACTGACACCTGCGTGCTGTCCCGCGCCGGAATGGAAGGGCTGGAGACCATGCAGGACGGGGCGCGAGCCGTGTTGAATGCGGGCGGAACCGCCGTGCCAGAAGGCCAGCGCGCCCTGGCTGTGCTCGATCGCCAGATGCTCACACTCAATGCCTCACCGGGTGGTGCCGCCGATCTGCTCGCCGCCACGCTGTTCCTCGACCGCGTCGAGACGCCTTATTCAAAGCATTAAGAGGATGTTATGGAAAAAATCACATTAACCGTGCCCGCCAGCCGCGCATTAAGCGGCAGGGCGCTGGCAGGGGTTGTCGGCTCCGGGGATATGGAGGTGCTATTCGCCGCCGACCCGAGCCAGACCTTAACCATCAATATCACCACCTCCGTCGACAACAGCCGCGGTCGCTGGGAAGCGCTGTTCAATCGTCTGCAAACCGTGAGCCGCCTGCCCGGCGGTGTGCTGACCATTCATGACTTTGGCGCAACGCCCGGCGTGGCGCGCATTCGAATCGAACAGGTCTTTGAAGAGGTGAGCCATGCGTGACGACAGCAGTTTTATCGAATTGAAAGCGCGCCAGCGTGCGCACGCACTGCTGGACGATGGCAGCTACCGTGAACTGCTGGATCCGTTTGAAGGGATCACCTCACCATGGCTCGGCGCACAGGGCATCGTGCCGCAGGCGGATGACGGCATGGTGGTCGCGAAAGGGACTATCAACGGTCAACCGGCTGTCATTGTCGCCATTGAAGGCGCGTTCCAGGGCGGCAGCATGGGCGAAGTGTCCGGGGCCAAAATGGCGGCGGCGCTGGAGCTGGCGGCAGAAGATAACCGCAACGGTATCCCAACGCAGGCGGTGCTGTGCCTCGAAACGGGCGGCGTACGCTTGCAGGAAGCCAATCTCGGGCTGGCGGCGATTGCTGACATACATGCCGCGATTGTCGATTTACGACGCTACACCCCGGTGGTCGGGATAGTGGCCGGTACCGTCGGCTGCTTTGGCGGGATGTCTATCGCCGCGGCGCTGTGCAGCTACCTGATTGTCACCCGCGAGGCGCGCCTCGGTCTGAACGGCCCGCAGGTTATCGAGCAGGAAGCCGGAATCGAAGAGTACGACTCCCGCGACCGTCCGTTTATCTGGAGCATGACCGGTGGCGAAATCCGCTATCAAAGTGGTCTGGTGGATGCGCTGGTGGGCGACGGTGTGAACGCGGTGAAACAGGCGATGAACGACGCCATTGCCAAAGGCGTTCCGGCACACCATCGCACCGATAACTATGACGATTATCTGTATCGTCTGAGCCACTTCGACACCCGCAAACAGGCGGATACCGAACAGATCCATGCCCTTTTTGCCCGGGAGGTGAAATGATGACTCACTCAATCAGTCGCGGCGAATTATGGCTGCAAACTCTCGCCCCGAATGCCCAGCGCCTGCCAGGCCTATGCCCGTCCGTGCAGGCGGCAGACGGGGAACTCAACGGTGAGACCGTGCGTTTTGTCGCCGTGGTCCCGGATGCAAACAACCATTTCCCGCGCGCTGCCCAGGGCGAAGTCGGTCTGCTGGAAGGCTGGACGCTGGCCAAAGTGGTGAGTGAAACCATCGCTGCTGATGCCGATAAAGCCGTGAAGCGCCCGATTGTGGCGGTGATTGACGTGCCAAGCCAGGCGTATGGCCGTCGCGAAGAGGCGTTCGGTATTCACCAGGCGCTGGCCGGTGCGGCTGCGGCGTATGCCAATGCGCGTCTGGCCGGTCATCCGGTGATTGGCCTGATTGTTGGCAAAGCGATGTCCGGCGCATTTTTGGCGCACGGCTACCAGGCGAACCGTCTGATTGCCTTTAACGATAAGGGCGTGCTGATTCATGCGATGGGCAAAGAGTCCGCCGCGCGTATCACCCTGCGTACCGTCGAGGCGCTGGAAAAACTGGCGGCCACTATTCCGCCAATGGCGTACGACATCAGCAACTACGCCACCCTCGGACTGCTCGCCGATCTGCTGGATATCAGCAACCCGGACGCCCCTTCCGACACCGATCTGGCGCAGGTGAAAACCACTCTGCAACAGGCCGTCCACGACGCACGTCAGGACACGACGTTGAAAAATCGTTTGGGTGCTGACAACCGCCGCAGCTCTGCTCTGGTACGCGAACGTATGCGAGCAAGCTGGTAAGTAAAAAAAAGACCTGCCAGATGTCTGGCTCCCGTGGGCGCACCCGCTGCGCCTGCGTGGGAGCCTGCATCCTGAAAAATAATAATCATCGCGTCAGTGCTTATTTTTTTACTCATTACAGGTGATCTATGACTTACGTAATTGTTCATGCTCTTGCACCGATTTTCATCATCATGCTGCTGGGATTCTGGGCCGGCAAGGCCAGGATGGTGGATAATAAAAATGTTTCCCTGCTCAATATTTTTGTGATGGATTTTGCGCTACCCGCCGCGCTGTTTAGCGCAACGGTACAAACGCCGTGGAGCGGTATCCTCGCTCAGTCGCCGCTGATTCTGGTGCTAACGCTGGCGATGTGGATCACCTACGCGGCGATCTATTTCCTTGCTACCAACGTCTTTAAAAAATCACCGCAGGATGCAGCTGTGCTGACCCTGACCGTGGCGCTGCCCAACTATGCGGCGCTCGGACTGCCGATTCTCGGTAGCGTGCTGGGAGAAGGCTCTGCCACGTCGCTCTCCGTGGCGGTCTCCATCGCCTGCGGTTCCGTGCTGATGACCCCGTTCTGCCTGCTGATTCTGGAACGTGAAAAAGCACGCGCCGAAGGGAATAGCAGTGGTTCGACGCTGGCGATGCTGCCGGTGCTGATGTGGCGCTCTATTAAGAAACCGATCGTGATGGGCCCACTGCTGGGTGTGATTCTCTCGGCTATCGGCATCAAAATGCCGGAACTGGTGCTGGCAGCAATCAAGCCGCTGGGCCTCGCCGCAACCGCTGCGGCGCTGTTCCTGACCGGGGTGATCCTCTCTGCGCGTAAGCTGCAAATCAACACTATGGTCATCACCTCAACGATTGCCAAGCTTCTGATTCAACCTGCCATTGCCTGGGGTCTGGTACTCGTGTTCGGCCTGCACGGTTCTGTGGCTATCACCGCAATCCTGATGATTGCCCTCTCCGCTGGTTTCTTCGGCGTGGTGTTCGGCAACCGTTTCGGCGTGCAGTCACCTGATGCAGAAGCGGTGCTGCTGTTGAGCTCGGTCCTGTGTATCCTGTCGCTGCCGCTGTTTATCTCGCTGACTTCAGGAATGTAATCATGACCACAACATTACGCCCGCACGATCTTATCTGGCTTACCGCGCGCGACGCGCTTGAAGATGTCACCGAATCCTGGGTGGACGGCGTGTGGCATACCGGGTTGCCTGTGGTGGTGCGGCGTGATGTTGATGAAAACGGGCGGATCCCCGTCGGTGTGCGGGGTCTGAAACGCGACCAGCGCGCCGCCGGATGGGTGAAGCCCGCATGTGTGACGCGCGTGGTATTGCCAGAAGATCTTGTCTCTTTAACCGATCTGCTGCGCTCGCCGTTTATTACTCAGCCTCCGGTACAGGTCGCGTTTCAGCTCGCTCAGCAGCCTTGGCCGTGGACATGGGGTGTAACCGGCAGTACCGGTTATGCGCTGGCAACAGGCGTGCCGGTGATTCATGCCGACAGCGATCTCGATCTGCTGATCCGCGCGCCACTGCGGGTACCGGCGGCAGAACTGGAACGCTGGGCGAAACAACTTCGCAATGCGCTGTGCCGCGTGGACACGCAGGTAGAAACGCCAGCAGGCGGTTTTGCCCTGAACGAGTGGCTGCGCGACGGTAAAGCGTTGCTGAAAACGCACACGGGGCCGCGCCTGGTGGCCGACCCGTGGAACCGGGAGGCGTGATGAAAATACTGTTTACTTTTCCGGGGCAGGGGGCGCAGCGTGCGGGCATGCTGCAGAACCTTCCGGGAACGGAACGGGCGGTTGCCCGGGAGGTTTTGGGCGCAGAAGCCGATTTACTCGATGCTGCTGACGCTCTGCAACACACCCGCGCGGTGCAGCTCTCGCTGCTGATTGCAGGCGTTTCCTGGGCGCGTGAACTGGAACGACGCGGCGTAGCACCGGATATCGTCAGTGGCCTGTCGATTGGCGCGTATCCCGCTGCGGTGATCGCTGGTGCGCTGGAATTTACGGATGCATTAAGGCTGGTGGCACTGCGTGGTGATTTGATGGAGCAGGCGTATCCACACGGCTATGGTCTGACGGCGATTATGGGGCTGACGATGGCGCAGGTTGAGAGTCTGATTGCGGGAACGGGCACCTATATCGCTAACCTGAATGCCGAAACGCAGATTGTGATTGCGGGCTCCGACGAGGCGATGGCGAGCGTTGCAACGCGCGCGCTGGAGAAGGGCGCGAATAAAGCCCAGCGGCTGGCGGTGAGCGTGCCATCGCATTGTGAACTCCTCGCGGAACCGGCGCAGAAACTGGTGCAGGCGTTCAGCGAAGTGACGCTTTCTCGCCCACGCTGTGCATACCTCAGCGGCAGTACCGGGCGCGTATTGTGGCAGCCGGAAAAGATCGCGGATGATTTAGCCATGAACATGGCACGCACGGTGCGCTGGCAGGAGGCGGTGATTTCCGCCAACGAGCGTGAAGCGCGGCTGGCAATCGAGATGCCGCCCGGCGGTGTGCTGACGTGTCTGACACGAAAGGCTACGTGGGACGGTGAAACGATTTCGCTCGAGCGCAGCGGCGTTGACGTGGCGGTACATCTGGCGACGCGTCTCAGAGCGTAGCGTTTTGCTCCAGGCTGCGGGCATACATTCGGCCCTCTGCGGCTAACGCACGCAGGCTTGGGTCCTGCTCGCGGTTGCGGGCAAAGACAATCGCGATCAGCTGCTGCATCTGGTAAGGCTGTGCCAGTTTCAGCAGTTGCACGGAATTCTCGTACACTTTCTTCATCCTGCCCGGCATTAGCGTAAAGCCAACGCCCGCCTGCACCAGGCTTAACATCGAGAAGATATCATTCACGCGGGTGACGATTTCCGGCTCAAAACCGGCGATCTGGAACGCGTCCTGAAAACCGGCGTAGGTCGCAAAGCCTTCCGCCAGCGAGACGAATTTCTGATCTTTGTAATCGCGCAGATCCGCCAGCCCGCTGCCGTTGAGTCTGGCGGAGGCGGGTGCAGCGAGAAAAATATCGTCGTGGAACAGGGGCAGCACTTCGAGGGTGTTGCGGTCGATATCGCTTTCGGAGATGGAGATCAGGATCGCGTCCAGCGAGCCTTCGTCAAGCAGATGGAGCAGGGTGTCGTTCGAGCCCATCGTCAGATCCATTTCCAGATCCGGACGGCGCAGTTTCATCCCCATAATCAGACGCGGCACGGTTTCCATCGTCAGAGAATAAAGCGTGCCGACGCGCAGGCGTCCCTGACCAATCCCGGCGATTTTGCGCGACTCTTCCAGCCCGCGCGCCATCACCTGCATCACTTCCTGACAATACTCCAGCAGCGTCCAGGCAGAGGGCAGGGCAATCAGATTGCGTCCCTTATGGGTGAACAGCGGACAGCGAACATTCTCTTCCAGGGTGTGCAAGGCGCGGTGCACGCTTACACCGCTCAGGCCGAGCGTCTCGGCGGTGCGGGCGATATTGCCCTTTTCCATGAAGGTCATGAAAATACTCAGTTTGCGAAACGTGATATCGCTCGTGATGTCGATAGTCATAACCTTCCCGATCCTCTACTCGCTTTGCAGCATCTCTTCCAGCTGTTCCTGCGCATCCAGCCATGCCATTTCGCACTCTTCCAGACCGGATTTGGATTTGGCCTGAACCTGCAGGCACTCGGTCAGTTCGGCTTTGCGTGCCTGATCGTACAGCCCGCTGTCCCCGAGCTTCTCTTCCACCGTCGCAAGTGCGGCGTGGAGTTTCTCCATCTCTTTTTCCAGACGGGTAATCTCTTTACGCAGAGGCTGGGTTTGGGTACGCAGTTCCGCTTCACGGCGTTTCTGATCTTTACGCGCCTGGGCGCTGTTGGCGTTGTCTTTTGCATCGTCGGCAGGCTGATTTTCCTGCTTCTGCACGTCGGTCAGCCACTGCTGGTAATCTTCCAGATCGCCGTCGAAGGGTTCGACTTTGCCATCGTGGACCAGATACAGATCGTCAGTTGTGGAGCGGATCAGGTGTCTGTCGTGCGAGACCACAACCAGCGCGCCTTCGAACTCGATCAGCGCTTCGGTCAACGCCTGACGCATGTCGAGATCCAGGTGGTTGGTCGGTTCATCGAGCAGCAGCAGGTTCGGACGCTGCCAGACGATCAGCGCCAGCACCAGACGGGCTTTTTCGCCGCCGGAGAAGCGCGCGGTCTGTTCCGTCACTTTATCGCCCTGGAAGCCAAAACCGCCGAGGTAATCGCGCAGCTTCTGCTCCATCTCCTGCGGCGCCAGGCGCGCCAGGTGCTGAAGCGGGGACTCATCCGCGCGTAAAAACTCCAGCTGGTGCTGGGCGAAGTAACCAAGCTTGATGCCCTTCGCCAGGCCGATATCGCCGCTGACCGGGTTAAGCTCGCCCGCCAGCAGTTTGATAAGCGTTGACTTACCGGCGCCGTTACGGCCGAGCAGGCCGATACGCGAACCCGGTACCAGGTTGAGCTTGATGGAGTCGAGAATGATGCGCTCGCCGTAGCCCGCACTGACCTTTTCCATTTTCAGCAGCGGATTCGGCAGGCTTTCAGGCTCGCGGAAACTGAAGTGGAACGGGTTATCAACGTGCGCCGGGGCGATCATCTCCATACGTTCCAGCATCTTAATGCGGCTTTGGGCCTGTTTCGCTTTCGACGCTTTGGCCTTAAAGCGATCGACGAAGCTCTGCAGGTGGGCCACGCGCTGCTGCTGGCTTTCGTACATCGCCTGCTGCTGGGAGAGACGCACCGCGCGCTGGCGTTCGAACGAGCTGTAGTTGCCGGTATATTCGAACATCGATTCCTGTTCGATATGAATGATTTTGTCTACCACCGGATCGAGGAAGTCACGGTCGTGAGAGATCAGAATCAGCGTACCCTGATAGCTTTTCAGCCACTTCTCCAGCCAGATCACCGCATCAAGATCGAGGTGGTTGGTTGGTTCATCGAGCAGCAGGAGGTCGGAGCGGCAGATCAGCGCCTGGGCAAGATTAAGACGCATCCGCCAGCCGCCTGAGAAATCGCTGACCGGGCGTTCAAGCTGTTCGTTGCTGAAGCCCAGACCGTGCAGCAGCGTGGAGGCGCGGGAGCGAATGGTCCATGCATCGATAGCGTCCAGCTTGCCGTGGACATTGGCAATGGCGTGCCCGTCGTTGCGCTCGTTGGCGGCATTCAGCTCGGCTTCGAGCTTGCGGTATTCCCGATCACCGTCAATAACATAGTCCATTGCCGGTACGCTCAGGGCCGGGGTCTCCTGATTTACCCAGGCCAACTGCCAGTTACCAGGGTAAGTGAAGTTACCGCCATCCGCGCTGATCTCGTTTTTCAGCAACGACAGTAACGTGGATTTGCCGCAGCCGTTTTTACCCACGAGGCCCACTTTCTGGCCCGGATTAATGGTGGCTGTCGCGTTGTCCAGCAGGACGCGGACACCGCGCCGAATTTTTAATGAGGAGAAAACAATCATAGAGCGCCGTATGTTCAGACTATGTTAGGTTGTCATTATAATAAGGTTAAATATGCCGCCACGCGCCGCGTGGGTGTGCCATGGTAGCCCAAAACAACAGTGATGACGACCCGGGAGAGGAATGATGTCCCAGACAGCAAAAGTGCTGCTGCTGTATGCCCATCCGGAGTCTCAGGACTCGGTCGCCAACCGGGTTTTGCTTCAACCGGCATTACAGCTCAGTCATGTGACGGTGCACGACTTGTACGCGTGCTACCCCGATTTTTTTATCGATATTCCGCGCGAACAGGAACTGCTGCGCCAGCACGACATTATCGTGTTCCAGCATCCCCTTTACACCTATAGCTGCCCGGCGTTACTGAAAGAGTGGCTGGACCGCGTGCTCAGCCGCGGTTTCGCCAGTGGAGTAGGGGGAAATCAGCTGGCGGGAAAGTACTGGCGTAACGTCGTGACCACCGGCGAGCCGGAGAGCGCCTACCGCCACGACGGTCTTAACCGCTATTCGATGAACGACATTTTACGCCCGTTTGAACTGACAGCGGCCATGTGCCGCATGCACTGGATGAGTCCGATGATTATCTACTGGGCGCGTCGGCAGCAGCAGCAGGAGCTGGCCAGCCATGCCAAAGCCTACGGCGATTGGCTGGCATCGCCGACCCTGACGGGAGGTGGCTGATGGAAGGTTCCGATCTGTTACTGGCAGGGGTGCTGTTTCTGTTCGCTGCGGTGGTGGCGGTGCCGGTCGCCGCGCGTCTGGGGATTGGTGCGGTACTCGGTTATCTGCTGGCCGGCATTGCCATCGGTCCGTGGGGGCTGGGGTTTATCAGCGATGTCGACGAAATTCTCCACTTCTCTGAGCTCGGCGTCGTCTTCCTGATGTTTATTATTGGCCTTGAATTGAACCCGGCGAAGCTCTGGCAGCTGCGCCGTTCAATCTTCGGCGTGGGTGCCGCGCAGGTACTGTTTAGCGGGGTGATCCTCGGCGGACTGTTGATGCTGACCGATTTCTCATGGCAGGCGGCGGTGATCGGTGGGATAGGGCTGGCGATGTCCTCCACCGCAATGGCGCTCCAGCTGATGCGCGATAAAGGCATGAACCGTAGCGAGGCGGGACAGCTGGGCTTTTCGGTATTGCTGTTCCAGGATCTGGCGGTGATCCCGGCGCTGGCACTGGTCCCGCTGCTGGCGGGGTCGGGCGACGAGCACTTCGACTGGATGAAAATCGGCATCAAGGTGCTGGCGTTTGCGGGCATGCTGGTGGGCGGGCGTTATCTGCTGCGTCCGGTATTTCGCTTTATTGCGGCCTCGGGCGTGCGCGAAGTGTTTACCGCCGCCACGCTACTGCTGGTCCTTGGCTCGGCGCTGTTTATGGATGCGCTCGGGCTGTCGATGGCGCTCGGAACCTTTATTGCGGGGGTGCTGCTGGCGGAAAGTGAATACCGGCACGAGCTGGAGATCGCTATTGATCCGTTTAAAGGGCTGCTGTTAGGGCTATTCTTTATTTCGGTCGGTATGGCGCTGAACCTTGGGGTACTTTATACCCACATCCTGTGGGTATTGATGAGCGTGGCGGTGCTGGTCGCGGTGAAAATGCTGGTGCTTTACGGTCTGGCGCGGGTGTATGGCTTGCGTCATGCGGAACGGGCGCAATTTGCCGGGGTATTAAGTCAGGGGGGTGAGTTCGCTTTTGTGCTCTTCTCCACAGCATCCTCCCAACGTTTGTTCCAGCATGATCAGATGGCGCTGCTGCTGGTGACCGTCACGCTGTCGATGATGACTACGCCGCTGGTGATGAAGCTTATTGACAAGCGGCTTGCTCGCCGTTTTAACGCCGCTGAAGATGAACATGAAGCGCCGTGGGTAGAAGACGATAAACCGCAGGTAATTGTGGTGGGCTTTGGCCGTTTTGGGCAGGTAATTGGCCGTCTGCTGATGGCCAATAAAAAGCGTGTTACCGTGCTGGAGCGCGATATCAGCGCGGTAAATCTGATGCGTAAGTACGGCTATAAGGTTTATTACGGCGATGCCACGCAGGTGGAACTGCTGCGATCCGCGGGTGCTGAGGCGGCGGAGTCTATCGTCATCACCTGTAACGAGCCGGAGGACACCATGAAGCTGGTGGAGATCTGCCAGCAGCATTTTCCGCACCTGCATATTCTGGCCCGTGCGCGGGGACGTGTTGAGGCGCATGAGCTGCTGCAGGCCGGTGTTAAGCAGTTTACGCGTGAGACCTTCTCCAGTGCGCTGGAGCTGGGACGCAAAACGCTGGTGACGCTGGGCATGCATCCGCATCAGGCCCAGCGCGCGCAGCTGCACTTCCGTCGTCTGGATATGCGCATGCTGCGCGAGCTGATGCCGGTGCATACCGATACGGTGCAAATATCCCGTGTGCGGGAGGCGCGCCGTGAGCTTGAAGAGATCTTTCAGCGTGAGATGCAGCAGGAACGTCGGCAGCTGGATGGCTGGGATGAATTTGAATAACGGGGTTAAATGATGGCAATTCGTAAACGCTTTATCGCCGGCGCAAAATGCCCGGCCTGTCAGGTGCAAGATTCACTGGCCATGTGGCGGGAAAACAATATCGATATTGTTGAGTGTGTTAAGTGCGGTCATCAGATGCGGGAAGCGGATAAAGCGGCGCGCGAGCATGTCCGCAAAGAAGAGCAAGTGATCGGCATTTTTCATCCAGACTAGCGATATGCCCTGAGTTTTTTTAAGCTAAAGGGTACACGGGTGCAGATTTCCGTTACAATCTGCGCCAGCAATTTTCCCACGCTCAGGAGATATCATGAAAGTAACAAAAGACCTGGTGGTCAGCCTGGCCTATCAGGTACGTACAGAAGACGGTGTGTTGGTTGATGAGTCTCCGGTGAGTGCGCCGCTGGACTATCTGCACGGTCACGGTTCCCTGATTTCCGGCCTGGAAAACGCGCTGGACGGTCATGAAGTTGGCGACAAATTTGACGTAGAAGTTGCGTCTAATGACGCTTACGGTCAGTACGACGAAAATCTGGTTCAACGTGTTCCTAAAGACGTCTTTATGGGCGTTGACGAACTGCAGGTTGGCATGCGTTTCCTGGCTGAAACTGACCAGGGTCCGGTTCCAGTTGAAATCACCGAAGTTGAAGATGACCACGTTGTGGTTGATGGCAACCACATGCTGGCTGGCCAGAACCTCAAGTTCAACGTAGAAGTGATTGCCATCCGCGAAGCCACTGAAGAAGAGCTGGCTCACGGTCACGTTCACGGTGCGAACGGTCACGACCACGATCACGACCACGATGGCTGCTGCGGTGGTCACGGCCATAGCCACGATCATGACCATGGACATGAGCACGGCAAAGGCGGTTGTGGCGGTAATGGCGGCTGCGGCTGTCACTAATACCGACCGGTATAAAAAAAGCGGGAATATCCCGCTTTTTTTACGTCTTAATAATGGGGCGGCGGCGTCTCTTCTGACTGCGACGCAATGTGCGATGGCTGTGTCGCTTTCACTTTTTCCGTCAACAGACGCATTAAATCCCTCAGCTTCGCCATCTCCAGCTCGTGAGCGGTGACGGTTTGGTTCAGCTCATCGATGGTGATCTCCTGAAAAGCCAGGCGGCTTTCAAGCTCAGCCAGTCGTGCTTCCAATACTGTAGTATCTTGCATGATTCACCTCGTTTATCTGTTGCCCCACTTCTGGGGTTCGCGGCGGCGAATATTACCCGAGATTACTCTCACGTGCAGTAATCATCCTGTTGCTGCGAAACTAATTAAAACAAAAATAGTCTGAAATGTGTTGAGAATCGGGAGAGTCTGTCTGTAGATTTGTTCCACAACGTTTTATAGTACGCAACTCATTTACGCTTAACACGGGGTGAGAGTCCCCGGTCCTGGAGATATGGATGAAATCACTGTTTAAAGTAACGCTGCTGGCGACCACGATGGCCGTCGCACTGAATGCGCCGCTGACTTTCGCTGCTGATACTGCTGCGAAGCCTGCTGCAAGCGCAGACAGCAAAGCAGCGTTCAAAAATGACGACCAGAAATCAGCCTACGCACTGGGCGCATCTCTGGGCCGTTACATGGAAAACTCTCTGAAAGAGCAGGAAAAACTGGGCATCAAACTGGATCAGACTCAGCTGATCGCCGGTGTTCAGGATGCGTTTGCCGATAAGAGCAAACTCTCCGACCAGGAAATCGAACAAACTCTGCAAGCTTTTGAAGCCCGCGTGAAAGGCGCCGCTCAGGAGAAAATGGAGAAAGACGCAGCCGAAAGCGAAACGAAGGGTAAAACCTACCGTGACACGTTCGCGAAAGAGAAAGGCGTTAAAACCTCTTCTACTGGCCTGCTCTACAAAGTAGAGAAAGAAGGCACGGGTGATGCGCCAAAAGACAGCGATACCGTTGTCGTTAACTACAAAGGCACCCTGACCGACGGTAAAGAGTTCGATAACTCTTATACCCGTGGCGAACCGCTCTCCTTCCGTCTGGACGGTGTTATCCCAGGCTGGACCGAAGGCCTGAAAAACATCAAGAAAGGCGGCAAAATCAAGCTGGTTATTCCACCGGCCCTGGCATACGGTAAAACAGGCGTTCCGGGTATCCCGGCTAACTCCACGCTGGTGTTTGATGTAGAGCTGCTGGACATTAAGCCAGCGCCGAAAGCAGACGCTAAGCCGGACGCTGCTCCGGCAGCAGAAGCAGCCAAGAAGTAAATCGCTAAAAACCGCCGCCTTTAAGGCGGCGGTTTTTTTATTGTGGTGCAGATATAATTAACACTGGAAGCGCTACCTACGCTGTATTAATTTAGTTGCCCGTGTAAATAATGAGCCTGCCCTGAAAGCATACCGACAGGCTCCTGAAAAGGAGTGTTTTTTTCATGACCAGGTCGCTTTTAACCAATGAAACCAGTGAACTTGATTTACTGGATCAACGTCCTTTCGATCAGACCGATTTCGATATTCTGAAATCCTACGAAGCGGTGGTGGACGGGTTAGCGATGCTCATCGGGTCCCACTGTGAAATCGTTCTGCACTCCCTGCAAGATCTGAAATGTTCTGCCATCCGCATTGCCAATGGTGAGCATACCGGCCGTAAAATTGGTTCGCCAATCACCGACCTTGCACTGCGTATGCTCCACGACATGACCGGCGCCGACAGCAGCGTCTCCAAATGTTATTTCACGCGCGCGAAAAGCGGCGTCCTCATGAAATCTGAGACAATTGCGATCCGTAACCGCGATCATCGGGTGATTGGTTTGCTGTGCATCAACATAAACCTTGATGTGCCGTTCTCGCAGATTATGAACACCTTTATTCCGCCAGAAACCCCGGACGTGGGCTCTTCGGTCAACTTCGCCTCCTCTGTTGAAGACCTGGTCACCCAGACGCTGGAATTCACCATTGAAGAGGTTAATGCCGATCGCAATGTGTCAAACAACGCTAAGAATCGTCAGATCGTGCTTAACCTTTACGAGAAAGGCATTTTCGACATCAAGGATGCGATTAACCAGGTCGCTGACCGTCTGAATATCTCCAAACATACGGTCTATCTTTATATCCGCCAGTTCAAAAGCGGTGATTTCCTGGGGCAAGAAAAGTAATGCGTTTTGCGTTGATGGTTACCGGCCCGGCTTACGGTACGCAGCAGGCCAGTAGTGCGCTGCAGTTTGCGCGTGCGCTGCTGGCCGCGGGCCATGAGCTGGTCAGCGTCTTTTTTTATCGGGAAGGGGTGTATAACGCCAACCAACTGACGTCTCCGGCCTCGGATGAGTTCGACCTGGTACGGGCATGGCAAGCGCTGCACCAGGAACACGACGTGGCGCTGCACATCTGCGTGGCGGCGGCGTTGCGACGCGGCGTGAACGATGAGAGCGAAGCGAAACGTCTGGGTTTACCTGCAGCCAACCTCAATGATGGATTTTCACTTAGCGGACTGGGCGCGCTGGCGCAAGCGGCATTGACCTGCGATCGGATGGTGCAATTCTGATGAACCGCGTTGCTTTTGTCTTTACCTCTGCCCCGCACGGCACATCCGCCGGAAGGGAAGGGCTGGATGCGCTGCTGGCGACCTCTGCACTGACGGAGGAGATCGGCGTCTTCTTTACCGGGGACGGTGTATTTCAGCTGCTGGCCGGTCAACAGCCGCAGGCGGTGCTGGCGCGAGACTACATCGCGACCTTTAAAGTCCTGCCGCTGTATGACATCGAGACGTTTTACGTGTGTGCGGCCTCACTGCAGGCGCGGGGTTTGAATGAGAACACGCCCTTTGTTCTGGACGCTACGGTGGTTGCCCCCGACGTGCTACGTGAACATCTTTCCCATTTCGACACCATTCTGACATTCTGAGGCGGCCATGCTCCACACTCTGAGCCATTCACCCTGGCATTGTGACATCGACAGTATGATGAGAATGCTGCACGAGGGCGACGCGTTACTGCTCATTCAGGATGGCGTCCTCGCTGCGGTAGAAGGTAGCCGCTTTGTTGATATTCTCAGTAATGCCCCCATAACAGTCTCTGCGCTAAAAGACGATATTGATGCCCGCGGCCTTGCTGGTCAAATTTCAGCCAAAGTTGACGTGGTTAGCTATACTGACTTCGTCAATCTTGCGGTGCAACACACCGGTCAAATGAACTGGTGATCGCAGATCGCTGTATATTTCTTGACACCTTTTCAGCGTAGCCCTAAAATTTCGCGTCCTCATATTG